>JAYSXU010000372.1:0-13790 GCA_043716965.1 Fimbriiglobus sp. | reverse complement strand
ATGGACCCGTTAAACGCCACCATGTTGAACGAGTAACTGACTTTTGTGCGAACTGGAGCATAAATAGGGTCATGGTTCCAACTGGGGTCGGCGGGATTTTGGTAAACTTTCACGATGGGTTGAGTGAATTCTAACACCGCTTCCGGGGTCGGGTTCGACGGAAAGACCATGACCCCGTGAACAATCGGTATCATCCGATAGTACAGCGACAAGCTGGCGTTCCCGAAATGCGCGCCTTTCATGTCTGAATTGGCTAATTTTTTGATGGCGCCCGCATCTTCATCCGCAATTTGATGGACCGCCAAGATCATCTGTCTGAGGTTGTTCTTGTTCTGCGTATGGACACCCGCCACGCGAACCTTTTGAATCGCCACCAACAGCATCCCAATTAGAACCGCCACGATTGCAATCGCAACAAGGATTTCGACCAGGGTGACTCCATGACGAATGCGGTATGCAGTTGACATGATTTGGTACTCCGAATTGTAGATCTAGAACCTTGCATTTCACGTGTGTGACCCCTCACCAATGCGGAGAGAGGGAGCTAGACTGTTTTTCGGACCGCTTCATGTAGCGGGCCTCTGTGAGGCCAGTTCGCGCGGGCCAGTCTAACCGGCCTCACAAAGGCCCGCTACAAGTAAGCCGGCTCACTTCCTAGGATTCCCCGGCTCAGTATCGGGGAGCAGGATAAAGGGATTGTGTTGCAACCGCCAGCCATAAGTTTTTCTGTTACATCCTGAGACTGTTAACGTGGAAGACAACAACCGAGTCCGTTCGCCGGGCGATGCCTTTCGCTAATTGGGCGTTTCAAGGTGTGACCGGCGAATCTTTGTCAAAGTAGGTGATCTGCGATCCTGGTGCATTTCCGGGTTGAACGAAACTTCCTCGCGCTTTCACATAATACTGGTAAGACGCTGGGTTGTACGAATGCCATCCGGTTTGCAAGTTGATGTTTGGGTTCATCATTGTTGGACTGCCTGAGATACTAGAATCAGTGACAAACGGTTGCCAAGGATTCGGATTTGGATTTTGCCCAGGGGCTCTCAGACGTGCATAGAATTCAAAATTGGTAGTGGCAGACTGTACGCCAGGGGGCAGGTTTGAAAGAAGAGCGGAACCGCCGATCACTGGAATTGGTGGTCCACCACCACCTTGCTGAAGTGTGCTTGCGGAATACGCAACATCAATCGCGTATTGAGCGGACGCTGCTTGATTGTTAGCATGTGCCCAGAACAAGCAAAACAGCGACGAACCTGCTAGCAATCGTCTAAACATGGGGGGGTAAAAACGCATCGCATCGGTCTTGACACCTCTGTCAGGGGTATGGGCGACGTTCAAGATGATACTCGATCCCAAGGTGCTGTCAATCAGTAAAAACGTCAAAATTCAGAAGTCCGCCCTAAGTTATTGGCCGGACTTCTGTTCGGTCTTGCCTAAATCCCAGATTCGGACAAGATTTAGTACGGTCGATGAAACCTGATTCGGTGACTTTCTTAGCCCATCCACGGGGGCAGTTCGCCGGCGGGAGGGAGTTTGACGACGGTGACTTGCTCGATCTTGGGGTGCGCGCGGACGGCGGCGACGGCTTCTTCGGGCGGGGTGCTGTCGAGGTTCAACACGCCGATCGCGGGGCCACCGGCCACGCTCCCGCTCCGACCCACGGTCATTGCGGCGATATTGACGTTGTGCGTGCCGAAGATGTTGCCGACGAACCCGATCAACCCCGGCACGTCCGTGTGTTGGAAGAAGAACAACGTGCCGTCGATGTAGCTTTCCAGGCGGTACGCATCGAGTTGCACCAGCCGCATGTACTGGTCACCGAACAGCGTGCCGGCTGCCACGTGGCTACCGGCTTCGGTTTCAATTTCGGTGTGCATGACGGCGGCAAAATCGCCCTTCTTCGGGCTGGTGGCTTCGACAATTTCGATGCCGCGTTCCCGCGCGGTGACCTCGGCATTCACCAGATTCACACCACGACTGAGCCGAAATTCCAGCATCCCCGCCGTGAAGGCCGCCGTCAGCAACTTGGTCTTCTTGCCGGCCAGTTCGCCCCGGTACGTCAGCGACGCGCGGCGGATCGGCCCTTGGGCCATTTGGGCTTGTAGCAACCCGAGTCGGCGGGCGAGATCGACGTAGTGCCGCAGGCCTTCGAGTTCGGCGCGATCCACGGCGGCCATGTTCACCGCGTTCGCCACGACGCCCCTTAACAAAAAGTCGGTGATGAGTTGTGCCGCTTCGATCGCCACGTTCTCCTGGGCTTCGACGGTGGACGCACCCAGGTGTGGGGTGATGATGCAATTCGGCGCGGTCCGCAGCGGGTTGTCGGCGGGCGTCGGTTCGGTCTCGAACACGTCAATCGCGGCACCGGCGATCGTGCCGTTCGTCAGCGCCTCGGCCAAGGCTCTTTCGTCGATGATGCCACCACGCGCCACGTTGAGAATCCGCGATGTCTTCCGCATCATGCCGAATTCGCGGGTGCTGATGAGGTTCTTGGTCTCCGGCGTGAGTGGAATATGAAGCGTCAAGAAATCGACTTGCGGCAACAACGCATCCAGGTTCGGCGCGGCCTTGATGCCGAGTTCCGCAGCGCGTTCGGAGGTGATGAACGGGTCGAACCCCAGCACGTGCATGTCGAGGCCGGTGGCCCGCCGCGCGACCTCCAACCCGATGCGCCCGAGGCCGACCACGCCCAGCGTTTTGCCAGTGAGCTGCGTGCCGACGAACTTGTTGCGGTCCCAGCCGCCCGCTTTCATCTTGGCATCGGCGGCGGGGATTTGCCGGGCAATCGCCATCATGAGTGCCACCGTGTGTTCCGCCGCCGAAACGGTATTGCCGCCCGGCGTGTTCATGACCACGATGCCCTTGCGGGTCGCGGCTTGCACGTCAATGTTATCAACCCCGACGCCCGCACGTGCGATCGCCCGAAGCTTGCCCGGCTCATCCAGAACGTCCGCTGTCAGTTGCGGTTGCGACCGGCAAATGACCGCATCCGCAGCACGAAGCGCCGCCTTCAGTTCGTCGCCTTTTAACCCCGGTCGGTTATCAACTTCGATCCCCGCCGCCGTGAGCAATTCCACCCCAGCGGCTTCCAGTTTGTCAGCAATCAAAACACGCGGCATATCAGAGCATCCGTACACGAGGAGAGAATGCAGCTAGTGTACGAATCGCCGAAGTGCGGGGCGCTAGTCGTCACGCCCGACCGCCTTCCGCTCCATCGTGACACACCAACCCAACACGCCCACGCCGATGGCGTGGACAAACACGCTGAATACGTTGGTGAGTTTCCAGAGCAGATCAAGGTTACTCGTGGAGAGGAACGTCCCCGCGCTGATTGGGTTGTTCGCAAATTGGTTGAATTGCTCTCGCATCCATTCCCGGAAGAAATACACCAGCAGATTGAACACGAACAACCCGAGAAACGTGACGGCGGCAATCGTACAGGGTCGCGGTGCTTTGTGTCGTTTCGCCAGTAGAAACAGCGCCGTGCCCAATAGCGCCAGGGCCAACGGGGTCTGGGTCGCAATGTCCCAAAAAATGCGTTCAAAGTCGGGTGAGGAGAACATGGTTGGATCTCGTTGAGGTGCGTCCTGTCTCGCGGCTGAGAATGATGACTGAGATCATACCCGAATTGGCAGGGTGCAAACAAACACGTTTCACCACAGAGGGCACGGAGAACCACAGAGCAATCTAAAAGATGCGTTTATGTTTTCTCCGTGGCTCTCCGTGCCCTCTGTGATGAATCCGGCCTTTTGAAGCTCAATGAAATGAGTGACACGCCGGTTTACGGCACCAGTGCGATTCCGCTCTCGTCTGCCGGGATCGTGAAGTCCACGCTGACGGTCTGCCCAGGCTTCGCGGTGACGGTGCGCGACTCGGCCCGCTCGCGGCCGTTGTCCTTCCACCGTGCCAGGAGTTCGTACTTGTACGTGCCGTCTTTTTGCAGCGGTGGGGAGTCGTATACGCGGTCCGTGCCTTGTTGCTTCATTGCGGTTTTTTCGATCCACACGTCGGCGCTCGGGTCGGCCAACTTCACGTTGAGGCGGATCATCGGGTCGCCACTGCTGGTCAAAACCGGGGCGCAGGAAATGATCTGCACGCTCGACGGCTGAAGAACGGCTTGCGGGTAAACGCTCACGTTCCGGGGGTTCAACCGGGGCGACGGCGTGTAGGAGCCACCCCACCCGAGACCGACCCACGCGCCGTAACCCGGAGGCGGAGCGCGAAAGAAGAACCGGGAGTTATCGGCGTTCCCGAACGACCCTGGTGTCGGGCCGTAGGTCGGGATCGGTGGGCCGTAGAGGCTCAGGCCGTTGGTCCAGAAACTCCCCGCCGCACCCGGCACGCCCCAGGCACCGGGGAAGAACCCACCCGGACCCCGAAACGCATACCCACGGTTAATGTTCGGCCCGCCGGTCACGCCGTAATACTGCCAGTCGTAATACTCCGGCGCCCGGTTGCGGCCGGCCGGCCCGGAGCCGTACCAACTCGGCGGCGAGAAGAACGGGTAGCCCGCGCCGCCGATTCGCCCGCCAGTAATTTGCGGCTCTTTACCGAACGCGGGTGCCGAACTAATCGCCAGCACAATCGGTAAAGCCATGCCGTACCGTCGCAAGTTGAATCCGTTCATGGGTGTCTCTTCTACCAGGGAAATCGGACCGCCATTTCAGTGATCGGTTGTTTCACGCGATGCAAACTTGTGAACTGAGCGGATGAATTGGGAAGCTGACGGATGCCGGCTGAATCGCCCGGCAGATTTGCTAAATCGTGCCGTTCGATTAGCACGAACAGATCGCCAACGCCGGTGAATCGGGTTGGGCAGGATAGTGATAGCCCAGGCATCATGATGCCTGGGCATGAGTGGGTGAGAGCGTTAAGGAATTGTGAAATTGTCCATTTCGTGGAATAGCGGCTTTTGCATGTGATGTTACAATACCGTCGTTCGTATTCGGTCTTTACAATCAGGAACCTCGATGCGCGCTCTCCTTGCTGTTGTGGGACTATTCGGTTTCGTGCATCCCCTCAGTGCGACGGACGATCCGAAGGCCGTGGAGTTCTTCGAGCGGAAGGTACGCCCAATGCTGGTGGAACATTGCTTCAAGTGCCATTCGGCGGAGGCGGAAAGTACCAAGAAACTGAAGGCGGGGTTGCTGCTGGATAGCCGTGATGCTGCGTTGAAGGGTGGCGATAGCGGACCGGCGTTCGTGCCGCACAAACCGGCGGATAGTTTGCTGCTGAAGACGGTAAAGTACGACGGCGACGTGAAGATGCCGCCCAAGGGCAAACTCCCAGATGCGGTGATTGCGGACATCGAAAAATGGATTGCGATGGGGGCACCGGGTTTGCCAAGTGGTGCCACGACAACGCGGAGGCAAGTCGGACTCACGGTTGAAGAAGGCCGCAAGTTCTGGGCGTACCAGCCACTTCCTGCCGGGAAATCCCCGAACGACATCGACCACTTCATCCGGGCCAAGCTCGACGCCAAGGGATTGAAGCCCGCGCCGATGGCCGACAAACCGACGCTCGTTCGGCGTCTCTATTTCGACTTGATCGGCCTGCCACCTACACCGGATGAAGTCGATGCGTTCGTGACCGACGCCAGCCTGCAAGCCTACGAAAAACTGGTAGACAAACTGCTCGCGTCCCCGCAGTTCGGCGAACGTTGGGGGCGGCATTGGCTGGACGTGGCGCGGTATGCGGAATCGGTTACGCTGCGTGGCTTCATCTTCAAGCATGCGTGGCGGTATCGCGATTACGTGATCGAGTCGTTCAACAAGGATGTGCCGTTCGACCAGTTCATCCGGGAGCAAATCGCCGGTGACTTGCTGCCCACAAACAACCCCGCCGAGCGGTCTCGCAACCTTGTTGCAACCACGTTCCTGATGCTCGGCAACACGAACCTCGAAGAGCAAGACAAGAAGCAGCTCCGCATGGACGTGGTGGACGAGCAACTGGACGTGGTGACGAAAGGATTTCTTGCGCAGACCGTCACCTGTGCGCGATGCCACGACCACAAGTTTGACCCGATCCCGACCAAAGATTATTACGCCCTGGCCGGGTTCTTCCGCAACGTGAAGGCGATGGAGCATTCCAACGTCTCCGCTTGGATCGAAGTTCCGCTGCCGTTGCCCACGGACGAAGAAGCGGTGTTGAAGCAGAAAGAATCAGAGATCACTGCACTGCAAGCCAAGATCAAAACCGAGAAGGCCAAGACCGATCCGAAAGTCTCGACGGGGGTGTTGGCGGTCAAGGATATTCCCGGCATCGTCGTCGATGATGCCTTGGCTACGAAGGTCGGTGTCTGGCAGAAATCGCAACACTCCGGCAATTACATTGGTGACGGGTACATCCACGATCAGGATCAATCGAAAGGCGAAAAGACGCTCACGTTTCACCCCGAAGCGATCCCACCCGGCAAGTACGAAGTGCGGCTGGCGTACTCCCCCGGCACGAACCGCGCTGAGAAAGTGCCGGTCACGGTGTTCAGTGTCGATGGCGAAAAAACCATCACGATCGACATGAAGAAAACGCCGCCGTTGAATGGCCGTTACGTGTCCCTCGGCGAACACCGTTTCGAGAAGAACGGGCAATGCCACGTCCTCATTTCCAATGAAGGCACCAAGGGCCACGTCACCCCAGATGCGGTCGTCTTCCTGCCACTCGAAAAAGTCGGGACCACGGCAACCACATCAGACAACAAAATCAGTGAGCCGAAAGCGAACCAGTTGCGAGACCTGGAAGCCGAGCTGAAGGCGCTGCAAGACGCCGGGCCGAAACGACCGCTGGCGATGAGCGTGCTGGAAGAAAAGCAGATCGAAGAGACCAAGGTTCACGTTCGCGGCAGTGTCCACAACCTCGGCGAGGTGGCGCCGCGCGGGTTCTTGCAAGTCGCTAGTGTGAAGCAATCGCCGCCGATTCCGCCGAAGGAAAGTGGGCGGCGCGAACTCGCCGATTGGATCGCGGCCCCGGACAACCCACTGACCGCACGGGTGATCGTCAACCGCACGTGGCACTGGCTGTTCGGGGCGGGGATCGTCCGCACCACGGACAACTTCGGCACGACCGGCGAACTCCCATCGCACCCCGAACTGCTCGACCAACTGGCCAAGGCGTTCCTGCAAGACGGTCAGTCCATGAAGAAGTTGATTCGCAAAATGGTACTGAGCAAAACGTACCAGCAATCCAGCACCGGCGACGCGGCCACCGTGACCGCCGACCCGGAGAACCGCCTGTTCGGCCACGCCAACCGCCGCCGCCTGGAAGCGGAGAACATCCGCGACGCGATGCTGACGATTAGCGGCAAGCTCGACCTGACGGCGGGCGGCGCGACGTACCCGGCCACGCTGGTCGCCGACTACGGCTATCAAACCGACTCGACACGGCGTAGCGTCTACTTGCCGCAGTTCCGCAACGCGATCCCGGAACTGCTCGAAGTCTTCGATGCCGCCGACCCCAGCACCGTGACCGGGCGCCGCAACACGAGCACCGTTTCGCAGCAATCGCTCTTCCTGCTCAACCACCCGTTCCCGGTCGAGCAAGCCAAACACGCCACAACGAAGCTGCTCGCCGAAAACCTGAAAGACGACAACGCCCGCATCACCCGAGCGTACCGCCAAACCCTAGGCCGCGAACCAACCCCCGGCGAACGCCAAGTCGCCACAAAGTTCCTCCGCACCCAACCCGACCCGACCGACGCCTGGGCAATGTTGTTCCACACCCTGTTCGCGTCCGCCGACTTCCGGTTCATCGAGTAGCCTTGGCGAACCGGCTGCGTCAGGAGTTCCGCCAGTATGGGGCCGCCAACTTGGGTAATGTCCCAGACAACAGAACAGAAGTTCGGCGGCGGAGGCCCAAGCCGATGAGCTGGACAGTGACCGTACTTGGCGAATGGCCGGTGTCCGACGATCCGGCTCGCAGCCTGCCGTGCCTGGGCACCGGCGACGAGGTGCGCGGCCACATCTCGGCCTACCTCGTGGGAGTTGACTGGTCTACCCCGACGTGGGGCTTGTATGCCGGGGACGGGTTCACGTTCGAGTTCAGCGTCGGTCCGGAAGAGCCGGTCGATAACTTCGCCGTCCACGTCCGGGGCGGTGGCGACGCCATCGCTGACCTGCTACAGTTCGCGGTGCCCAATGGGTGGCACCTGATTGACTGGTCTACGGGCGAGCAGATTGATCCGGCATCGCCGTCCTACGCCGGCTGGAATGGGTGGCAAGCGTACCGAGACAAGATTCGGGCAACCGCAGGCAGCACTCCAGACTCTAAACCGGACGCTGCGCCAGACCGCAGGTCATGCTAAGGTTCTGGGGCTTCAAGCTCGCTTGTGACCCGCCGCTATATTGTCGTGTTGTTAGTTGATATTGATTTGTGGACGAGGAAGATTATCGCCAGCAGTTAACGTAGCCGGTTCGCCAGGATCACAGCCCCGATACCCGACACCCGACACCCGATACCCGATAGACCCGAGAGTTCACTCATGCTCCTCCCGCTCTCCCGACGCGATTGGCTCACCCAGACCGGGTGCGGATTCGGTGCAGTGGCGTTGGCCGGTCTCGCCTCGCACGCGCACGCCGCCGATGCTGCCAAGTTTAACCCGCTCGCGGCGAAGGTGCCGCACTTCGCGCCGAAGGCGAAGCGGGTCATCTTCCTGTTCATGCAGGGCGGCGTCAGCCACGTCGATTCGTTCGACTACAAGCCACGCCTGGACAAAGACGACGGCAAGCAGTTCGGCTTCGACGACGCCCGCGCGCTGGCGAACACCGGCGCTCGTGGCACGTCGCAACGGGTGATGAAACCGTTGTGGAAGTTCGCCAAGCACGGCCAGTCCGGGCACTGGGCGTCCGACCTGTTCCCCGAAATGGCGGCGCGGGTCGATGACCTCTGCTTCGTTCACTCGATGCACACCGAGGGCGTCGCCCACGGCCCGGCAACGTTGTTTTTGCACTGCGGCTCGACCAACTTCGTCCGCCCGAGCATGGGGTCTTGGGCGGTGTACGGCCTGGGTTCCGAGAGTGACAACCTGCCGGGGTTTCTGAGCATCGCGCCGTCGTCTGGCAACGGCGGGGCACGCAATTACGGCCCGGCGTTCCTCCCGGCGGTGTACCAGGGCACTCCGATCGGCAAGGCGGGCGGCGCGTCGTCGGACTTGGTGATTCGCAATTTGACGACCAAGCAATCCCTCGCCGCCCAGCAGTTGCAATTTGACTTGTTGCGTGAAGTGAACGCCGAGCAACTGAAGCGAACGTCCGGTGACACGGAACTCGAAGCCGTCGCCGCGTCGTATGAACTCGCGTGGCGGATGCAGCAAAACGCGCCGGACGTTCTCGACCTGAGCAAGGAGAACGCGGCGACGAAGGCGCAGTACGGCATCGGCGACAAGACCACGGACACGTTCGGGCGGCAGTGCCTGATGGCGCGGCGGCTGTGCGAAAGCGGCGTGCGGTTCGTGCAAGTCACCTACGGCGACGGCTCCGCGAACCCGGCGTGGGACCAGCACTCCAACCTACCCAAGCACGCCGATCACGCGAAGGCCGTGGACAAACCTATCGCAGCCTTGTTACAAGATTTGAAACAACGGGGGTTGCTGGAAGACACGCTCGTTTGGTGGGGCAGCGAGTTCGGGCGAACGCCCTACGCGGAGAAGAACGGCACCGGCCGCGACCACAACCCCGGCGGCTTCACGATGTGGCTAGCGGGCGCAGGCATGAAGCCCGGCTTCTCGCACGGGGCCACCGACGAGTTCGGGTTCCACGCCGTCGAAAACAAGGTCCACATGCACGACCTCCACGCCACGATCCTGCACCTACTCGGCCTCGACCACGAAAAGCTCACGTTCAAATACGCCGGCCGCGACTTCCGCCTCACCGACGTTCATGGCCGCGTCGTGAAAGAAATCATTGCGTAGCCCGTCTCCTCGTTCTTGATTGGGTCATTCATGTTACTCATTCGCCGATACATGCTAATTGTGGCCCTGTTTGGCGGCACGCTGCCGATGACACTTGCCGCCGACCCGGACCAGTTCGACCAATCCGGCGTGCCGATTGAAGAACAGCCGACCGACCCCAAGTTAGCGAAGATCGTTCTCATCGCCGGGTTCGCCGCGCCGAAGTTGAAGTCAGGCGAACATGAATACTTCGCCGGGTGTGCGGCACTGGCGAAGCTGTTGAAGCAAACCCCCGGCGTGTTCCCGGTGGTGGTCCGCGACGGCTGGCCGAAGAAGGCCGAGACCCTGGTTGGCGCGAAAGCTGTCGTGCTGTTCCTCGAAGGCGCGGAGGCGCACACGGTGCTGAAACACGACCGCTTCCAGGAATTGTTGAAACTGGAAGCCGCCGGAGCCGGGATCGTCCACTTGCACTCCGCGATTGATTACCCCAAGGACTTCGGCGACCGGGTTCGAGCTTGTGCCGGAGCCGCCTGGGAGAAAGGGTACTCGCTGCGTGCCCATTGGATCGACGAGTTCACCCAGTTCCCCGACCACCCGGTTTGTCGCGGTGTCACGCCGTTCCCGATTGACGACGGCTGGTTGTGGAAGTTGCGGTTCGTGGACGGCCTGAAAGGGGTCACGCCGCTACTTCGCACCAAGTCGCCGAAAGACGCGGGCAAGACGAGCGACACCGAGGCGATCATTTCCTGGGCCTACGCTCGACCCAACGGCGGTCGGTCGTTCGCGTTCACCGGCGGCCACTTGCAAAGCAGTTTCAAGCAGGAGGGTTACCGGAAGTTTCTCGTCAACGGCGTTCTGTGGTCGGCGGGCCGAGAGATCCCCGCGACCGGCGCGCCGGTGAAACTCGACGCCGCTGAAGTGATGGTGCATCTCGACCGCAAACCCGCCGCGAAATAACCCCCAGGGTAAAGTGTTTCTGGCTGGTCTTGTAGGTCGTGGTCGAGGAGGCTTTGCGACGAGGCCCGACACTCGACTTTTGACAGGATTCACAGGATGGAACAGGGTTCTAATCCGATCCCAAATCCTGTTCCATCCTGTGAATCCTGTCAAAAGTCTGATCGACATCTCCAAGCACTTACCACTGTCGGGCCTCGCAAAGCCTCGACCACAACCTACGAACCCGGCAAAGTCAGGTCGCCACATCTTTTGTCAGACCCGTGGGTTGCCACAGTCCCGATCCCGTTGCAGTATAACACCCGTCAAGTCACGATTCGGACTTGCCCGATAAACCGCGATTGGGAGCTTCCCGTGACGCCTGCTGTCATGCTAGTTGTAACGTTGGTCCTCTGTACCGTTGGGTTCACGGTCCTGTTCTGGGGCGTGGCCCTCACGTTACAGGGGCTGCTCTACAACCAACCCGCAGACCGTCTGCCGTTGCGGGCGCTGGTGGCCGGGCTGTTCGTCGCCTGCTTCATCACGTTCTGGACCTACGCGAACACCCGCGCCTCGCACCCGGACAAGTACGGCACCCTCTTCGAGTTCAACGCGACGGCGATCAAGCCCGTCGAAGAGTTTCAAGCCGTTCGCCGCCAGAACATGAAAGACGAAAAAGGCCAGATGAAGGAATCGACCGCCACCTACAAGTGGGTTCCCGGCGGCGGCCCGAGCGGCGGCGAGTTCGTGGACACGGAAACGCAAAAGGCGTTCGCGCGGGCGTCCACGAACTACGTCACGGTCTCGTTGGAAGTGAAAGACGCCGCGGGGCAGAAGAAGAAATTCACCGCCCCGATGACCGGCATGACGTACAGCGACCTCAAGGGCACGAACCAGAATGTGACGTTCGTGGAAGAAGGCGGGGCCGCGTTCATTTCCGACCAGAACTTGCACACGATGGAGCTGCCCAGCAGCAGCGGCTTCCTCATGGTCATGGTGCTGAACGTCGTTCACTTCGCGGTGTGGGCCGTTGCGTTCTGGGTCTTCGTGCGGTTCCGCGTGGGCCACGCCCTGCTGCTAATGTGCCTGTTCGGGAGCGTGACGATGTTCATCCTGATGCCGTTGTTGTTCAACAAGAACGCCGTCAAACCCGCCGCAATCGGGGCGAGGGCGTAACAAGCCCACGAATGATTATTCGTAGGCTTGAGGCATCAACTGTTCCCGCAGCTTGTCCAGACGCCACACGCGCACGCCGAGTTCTCCGGCGACTGCGGCGGCGAGCCGGGTGCCATCCCGCGACGCGGCCAAGTCGATGACCGAGCCGGTCGTTCGGAGTGAGAAGACTTCACTGAGTCCACCGCTCGCCCAGGCCCAGAACCGAACGGTGCCGTCCCGAGACCCCGTGGCCAGAAGCTGATTGGTCACGAACGCGGTTGCGGTGACGGCCTCGCGGTGGGCGGTGGGAAGCTGGCCGACGATTTCACCACCGGGCACACGGAAGACGCGAACTTCACCGGCCTCGTTGCCCATTGCGGCAAGGGACTCGTCCGGCGACAGTGCGACGCATTCGACCGAGAACTTCCCGCCCGCCGTGTGGATTACGGTTGCGTCCGATTGACGAAGCACGTTGACCGTCCCGTTGCGGCACCCCGCGACGACGTGTTCACGCCCGGCCGCGACCGCTTTGATCGTCCCCTTGCCCGTCAGCCGGTCGGCCATTTTGTTCGACCACGCCTGGGCGGGTTTCCCGTCCGGCATACTCCACGCCTGAAGAAGCGTGTCCGCCGCCGCCCAGGTGCGATCGGGCGTTGCCCAACTCAGACCGTTCGGACCTTTGGCAGGAAGCACTCGGACTTCTTGCCCGGTGTCGGCCTGGAAAATCGCAACCCCGCGTTGGGTTCGCAGCGCGAGCTTGGTCCCGTCCGGGGAAAAACTCAGTGCTGCACTGGCATCGGTCGAACACTGCACACCGTTATTGGCGTGAAGCGATTGCTTGATGCGGACGGGAACTGGGTGCCCGGCCAAGATCGTTGCGGTCTCCCAGATGCGAAATTCATCGAACCGATGGTGGCCACTCGCAGCCGCCCCCGCCAGGAAGGCGCCGTCAGGCGACCACGCCACGCCACGAATTGCAGTGGGAAGCGGCACGACGGCTTGGACCTCGTGTCCGGTGAGATCGTAGTGAAGCACCCGACCCGACGCAGCCAGCACGAACGACCGGCCCGTGGGGTGCCATCCGATCGCACCATTCAAGCCAACATCAATCGGCAGGTCGATGAGCAATCGCCCGCCCACGAGATCCCAAATCCGCACGTGATGGTCAACACTACACGATGCCAGAAGCGTGCCGTCCGGGTTAACGGCAATGTGGCGAACCGTGTCGTCGTGGGCGGACTCACCGTCCGGAACACGAAGGGTGCGTATCGGTTGGTCGTCCTGCGTTCGGGGGTCGGCTGTCCGGATGGTGTTTCCGTCCGCAACTGCCCACAATCCAGTCGAAGGCAGCTCGACGATTCGTCCAATGCGAAAGGGACGGGGTTGTTGGGACGGAACTAACTGGGAGGCCGTGAGCAGTGTCAGGTGTGTGGCGGTGCCGCATGCGATATCGCGGCCACCGTGTAATGCAATTACGGTGTTGATCGGGCCAGGGGCGGTCCAAGTCGCGGTGGGTGTTTTGGCCCCGAACGCCCAGCGTTTGAGGGTGCCATCGGTCGAACCCGTGAAAAATCCTGACCCGTCCACCACACACACAATCTGTGTGACTTCGGCAGTGTGGCTATCACCCGTGATGGCAATCGGACTTTCGGCAGCGAGATCAAACTGTTGGACTCTGCCGCTTCGCGTTCCGACCACCAACCACCGACCGTCGGGGCTGACGTCCGAACTGCGCGGCCCGTCTTGGCCATTCTTCTTGACTTGGAACGCAAAGGAAGGCTCGAACGACAGCCGTTGGACCACGGCCCCGGACGACGGGTCG
>JAYSXU010000371.1:0-1533 GCA_043716965.1 Fimbriiglobus sp. | reverse complement strand
ACCGTGGCACCGGCGTTCGCGGACTGACCATTGCGAGCGGGGCCGTGTTCACCGTCAACGGCACGCTCAACGTCGAACCGGATGACAACGTCTACGTGACGCAAATCACGGGGCCGGGCACACTGCGGTTGCGGAACGGCACCTCGACTCTCGCAGCCCCGAGCTTTGCCAACGATTACGGCCCGAGTGGCGGCGACGCATTACCGTGGGGGACGGTGATCACCGCGACGGTCGATGTCGGACCGGGCACCCACTGGTTCGTCGGCAAGACGAACCGCAACGACGTGTCCCGGTTCGCCGGGGAGACCCGGTTCGACGCGCCGATCACCGGGTCTGGCAACATTCAGGTTCGCGGCACGAACTCGAACGGGGCCCGCGAGTGGAAACTCGTGTTCAACGCGAACAACAGCGGCTTCACGGGCGGCGTTTCGATCGCCAACGCCGACCTGAGCCTGACGAACAACAACGCCCTTTCCGCCGCGAACCCGGTGACGTTTAACACCGTAGTTGATGCCGCCACCATCAGCCAGTCGATCCTGTTCCTCTGGGGTCACAACGTCTCGATCGGGTCGCTTAACGACACGAGTGCGGCTACGACCAATAACTTCATCCGAAACGGGTCACGCAGTGGTATAACCAACGGCGGGACGAACTCGAACAACAACGCTGCAACCAACGGCGTCGCCTTGGGATTGGACGCGGATTCGACCCTCACGATTAACCAGACAACGGCGGGGGCTTTCAACGGCGTTATCGCCGATGGACTGAACGACGGCGATCCAGGTGAAGCCGGACCGTACCGAACGATCTCGATCGTCAAGAACGGACCCGGCACGCTCACGCTGACCGGGAACAACACCTACGCCGGCACGACGACGGTGAACGCGGGCACGTTGTTGGTCAACGGGCAGACCGGCGCGAACTCCGGCGTCGGGACCGGAGCGGTTACAGTCAACACCGGCGGCACGTTCGGCGGGACGGGCCAAACCACCGGCGCAGTTACAGTCAACATTGGTGGCACCGTCCGGGGCGGGTCGTCGCGGACGGTTGGAACGTTGACGATCGGCGGGAACTTAAACATCGTCGGCGGAACCGCCGTTCAGGGAGCCGCGCGGAGTCGCATCACGGTCAACTCGACGACGGCCAGTTTGATTCAGGTGAACGGCCAAGTTAACATCACGACTGCCGGTGCCCCGCTCGTGATTGACATCGAGAACGCATCGCTGAACCCGATCGTCCAGGGCACGGCGTACACCCGAACCGTAACCAGTGCAGTCGGCGGCTACTTCGTTAACGGCGTCGGGCCGACAGCCAACAACACGTCGTTCACGTTGGGGACCGATTTCATTGTCACGTCGAGCGACTTTGCCGGGTTCTCGAACGTCGCGCTACAAATCCAAGGGGCCAACTTGGTGCTGACCTTCACTCCGGTGCCTGAGCCAACCACAGTCCTGGGCTTTGCGACAGCGTCCTTGTTTGCCGCAGGCTGGATCCGTCGAAGAGTCTGTCAGCGGGCTACGACCGTCTAATCGC
>JAYSXU010000038.1:0-2191 GCA_043716965.1 Fimbriiglobus sp. | reverse complement strand
TCCGTGCCTTCCGTGGTTGAATGATTGACCGGCCTTCCTCTCACCCGGACCGAACCCGATGCCCATTCGCGTGGCCACGTTCAACGTGAACAACCTGTTCGATCGACCCCGCATCTTTCAGAACGACGGCACGCCGGAACCGAACGTGTTGAGCGACGTTCAGCAACTCGAAAAGTTGATCGCCAAGCCCGTCTACGACCCGGCGACCAAGGACCGCATCCGGGCAATTTTGATGAAGTATGACTTCCACACGGACGGTTATAACCCGTGGTTCACGATCAACGAAACCCGTGGCAAACTCTTCGGCACACGCGACGATCGCTTCGAGATTTTGCCGGACCACGCCAGCGAGTGGGTGGGGACGATCGAGTTCATCCGGGACGTGGTGCCGAGCGCTTCGACGGAGAACACCGGGCGGGTGATTGCCGTCGTCAAGCCGGACGTGCTGTGCGTGGTTGAGGTCGAAGGGCGGCTGACGCTCGATCACTTCAACCGCAACATCCTCTGGCCGATGAATGCCGCGTTTCGGCACGTGATGGCCATCGACGGCAACGACCGACGCGGCATTGATGTCGGTCTGATGTCGCAACTTCCACTCGGCGCCATTTACACGCACATCGACGATCCCGATCCCGCCGACACCGACACGGGCAAACTGTTCAACCGCGACTGTGCGGAGTACGAAGTGTTGCTTCCCGGCGGGCAATCGCTGGCGATGCTGTGCAATCACCTGAAGAGCAAACGCGGCAAACCAGGGCATGAATCGGCTGATGATGCGAAACGCCAACGGCAGGCCGACCACATCGCGGAGGTTCTGCACGACTACGACTTGGCCCAAGATTTGGTCGTCGTCGCCGGGGATTTCAACGACACGCCCGACAGCCCTTCATTGGCAAAACTACTCGCCACGCCGAACCTGTTTGATGTGCTGAGTTCGCCAAAATTGAAGGGCGAACGCTGGACGCTCCGGCACCGCGAGGAGTTGCAACAGACCGACTACCTGCTCGTGTCGAAACCGCTGTGGGAAAAGCTGACCGCGGTCGGGATCGAACGCCGCGGCTTGGTGGGGCCGAACAGCTTCCCGGAAGTCCGCACCCGCACGGACCAGGCCTCCGACCACGCCTGCGTGTGGGCCGACTTCGATTTGAGCTAAGGCAATACATCAGCTCCTGCCGAGTCGCAAACTCTCCAAGATTAAGCCTGAATGTAAACATTCAAGTACGGCAAGTTGATTCGTGTTTCAAACTCTGCACAACTGGTTCAAAGGCAGGTGCTTTACTGGAATAATATTGTGACATTTCCAATTGTGCCGTCGGGGAATAAGGTTACTCTACTGTACGAGTTGGAGTTGTTGTGTAGCAATCCCCTCCACCGATCCCTGCTGATTACGCTAATTAAGAGGACGCTATGTCGCTTCGTTTATCACACGTTCGAAGTTTGCCAGTTGCCTTTGTGGCCGTTGTAACGCTCGCGTTCGTATCGGTCACGCCGACTCAGGCTGCGTTCGTAAACATCACCTTCGACGCGGGCGGGTCTGGCGGCGCTTTGGCGGTCGGTACGATCCTAAGCAACCAGTACGCCGCATTTGGGGTCACCTTCAGCCCGAACGCTTTCACCGGCGCCGGCTCGCCGACGGGGGCATGGGCGACCAACACGAACATGGGCATCGTCAGCAGCACCGGCTCGGACGTGGGCTCGTTGGGCACCCCCAGCTTGGTGAGCGGCAACTTGTTACGTTCGTTCAACGGCTGGCTGGGCGAAGACGGCGACCCCAGTTTCGTTGCAAACTTCAGCACGCCGATTAGCACGCTGAGTGCCAGTTTCGCCGGCATCGCTACGCCGTCTAGCACCCGGTTGTTTGCGTACAACGGGACCACGCTGTTGACCACCGCCGTTGCGACTGGCACCGGGCAACAGACTTTGACGGTTTCCAGCGCGACGCCGATCACGTCGGTTCGATTCGCCCCCGGCGATTTCTCCGACTGGGTGGGCGTGGACAACATCTCGTACAACACGGATCAAGCGCCCGTCGCCGTACCGGAGCCGGCGTCGTTAACGTTCATGGCGATCGGCGGCGTCACGGCGCTCGGCTTGAGCCGCCGCAGACGGGCCTCGGCTGGACCCGTGGACGGTAAAGCATAAATTGATGATCTCAGCCGGCGGGTTGTTCGTGACCGGTCGTTGCGACCGG
>JAYSXU010000370.1:0-1533 GCA_043716965.1 Fimbriiglobus sp. | reverse complement strand
TCAACCCGCCTTCGCCGTCGCGGTTGTGGCAGTTCAAGCAGTTGAACCGCTTCATCGCCGTCTTGGCGTGGTAAGCCGGTGCATCAGAACCTGCCCCGCTCAGGCCGTCTTTCAGGAACGTGGTGATGGCGGATTTTTTGCTTCGTGTCCAGAGAATAGATCGGGACTTTCGCCGCACTCGGCTTTTCGGAGAGACACCCCTGATTGCCTTTCAGCGTGGCCAGCTTCGGTGCGGTTGAAGGCACCGACTTACTGCCCGGTTCCATTATGTGGCAGTTGACACAACCCTTCGTTGTCATCAGCGTCTTGCCTACCTCTTTCCACTGCTCGTTCGGCTTCAGGGTGGCGAATTTCTCGTCAGCTTGAATCAGCGTGGCAGGTTTCATCGTCGGTGTGGTCGGCATTGCTGACGAAAGCTTTTCATCCGTCTGGCGGCACAGAAACCGGGCGATGTCGCGGGCCTCATCCGCAGACAGTTGCATGTTGGGCATTCGCCCGTGCGGGTTGGAAGCCAGCGGGTTTAGCAAGTAGCGGGCCAGTGCCTCCGGCGTCGTCTTGCTGCCGATGGCACTGAGTAAATAGAACCCTTGCGCACTCGCGGTCCCGAGAGAGTAGGCTTGGTCATCGGGTAGGGCAATCGGCTTGTCGTCTTCGTCGTCATCCTTCTTTTTCTTCGTCGGCGGTTGCGTCAACTTGTCGCCGTGGCACGCCGCACACCCTGCCGTCAGATACAGTTTTTGCCCATTAGTCAGGCTCTTTTGGTAATCGTTGGAAATGGTTGGCGTGCGACTGGGAGTCATCGGCCCGCCAAGTGACGCCAAATAACTGACCACCGCGTAACGCTCTGCCATGCCGGTTTCGTCGTCGCTAAACATCTTCGGCATCACGGTGTTTGGTCGCAACGAATGCGGGTCCGCCAACCACGCATCGAGCCACCCGGCGTTTGTTCGCCTGCCAATCTCGGCGAGGTTTGGCCCCGTTCGTTCGACGAGCGTTTTCGCCATCTGGTCATTGGTGGATGGAGTGTGGCACTTCACGCAACTGTGTTCTTCAAACAAGAACCGCCCGTGTTCGCGGGCCACATCATTGGCAAAGGTCGCGGGGCGTTGCTTCGCCAAATGGCCGAAGAAAAAGTACGGCACCGGCTCCGGGCGAAACCCCGGCCCCCGCCAAATGAGTTCGACCCGCGTTGCCGGACCGGTGCGTTTCAAGATCACTTCAAACGGTTGAATCCCCGCTGGTAACGCAACCGGCTTACCGTCGTGTTTTTCCGCTTTCTCGCCCTTCACACTGGCGTTCAACACCACCTGTTCGCCAACCGTCACCGTCACATCACCCAGAAGATTCACATCAAATTGATACTGGCTCGCCTGCAAAATGTTGATCGTCCCCCGCCAGTGAAACTCGGTCCCCCCCGTCGAACGCGGATGGGCCGCCTCCCCCGCTGACAGCGTTAACCCAACGCCCGGTTCCAACCGGCTGATGCTCGTCCCGCCCGCATCGACGATCGTGAACACCAAGCCTGACTTCACG
>JAYSXU010000369.1:0-1538 GCA_043716965.1 Fimbriiglobus sp. | reverse complement strand
CCCTGAGAGCTAACTCGTCGGTGCCAAAGTGGTGTCGGACATGACCCGGTCCAACGTCGTGTCCGTTTCCGGCAACCGTAGCGGAACGTCGATCCCTTTTTGTCGGGCAATTTGCAGGTACATTTTTTCGTAGTGCGCAATCATCCGTCGGACGTTAAACATCGCCACAGCCCGGTCGCGCCCGAGTTGCCCCATTTCTTGGGATCGTTGCGGATTCGTCCACAATTCCAACATGGCCGCAGCCAAGCGGGCGGGATCGGACGGAGGAACAAGCAGCCCAGTGGTGCGGTCCAAAACCACTTCCGGGTTTCCGCCCACGGCTGTTGTCACAACCGGCAATCCGCGTCCCATTGCTTCCAGCAGCGTCAGCGAGACGCCTTCGCGTTGCGACGGAAGAACAAAGCCTGACGCCGTCGCCAAAAGGCCGGGCACGTCCCGAACGTCGCCGAGAAACCGCACGACTTCGCTGACACCCAACTCCCGCGCTTGGCACACCAAACTGGAAAGCTTCTCCCCATCACCGGCGATCGAAACGCGGAAATTCGGTTGTTGGCGAACCGCGATGGCAGCCGCTTGGAGTAACGTGTCGATTCCTTTCGTCGCCGTCATTCGCCCGACCATCACAAACGGGCCACGAGGTGTTGGTGCTTTGTAAGCAAACCGTGCCAGGTCGATCCCGTTCCAAACTAGGGTCATCTTATGTTCGGGCACGCCATCCAGCGCGGACAGCCGCAGGCCATCGGGCGACACACACACCACCCGATCCGCGCACAAAGTTGCCAACTGAAAGACAGCCCGGTGGCGCCGACTCATGGCCTTGGATTGCCGATGACGGGTGTGAACAATGACCGAGGCACCGGCCATCCGCGCGGCAGGACCGCCGTAAATGTGCGGGACGTTGTTGTGCGTGTGGACGACTTGACTGCCGATGCGGGCTAAAGTCCGGTAGAGGTCGGGCATCAATGTTGGTCGGAAGCCGGTTGCGGAATCCAGATAGGTCACGGGCCACCGGGTCGCGGCAATCTCATCACCAATCGGACCGCGTTCACCGATGCACACGAACGAAAGCTCGAACCGCTTCCGGTTCGCATACTTGGCGAAATCGACCAGCAATTTCTCCATGCCACAGTTGCCGAGTTGCAGAACCACATGCGAGACGCGAAGCTTCGGGGCGCGGTGTATTTCCTGAGTCATGATGTCATCCCGAGGCTAGGGAACGGCAGTCATCGCATCCAACGTCAGTCGAAATTACGAGGGCAACTGAACACAGCGCGAATTTACGGCGAACCACACGCAAAGTTTTCAGCAGTTATACTAACCAATATCGGACTGCGTGGATACGACTGACGGCAACTTCTTGTGTGAAGATTGTTGTGAACCTTTCGAGTGGGTACAACTGAAGTCCGTCAAGTTGTCATACCTTAAAGTTGTGAAGTGCTTAGGAGTTACGCAGCGGCGTTGTGAATCGGGTTCTCGAAGTCCGGCCGTGTGGCTATAGTCGCCGTCATGAGCCAGCCCAAAGTCTCCGCGGTTGAGTT
>JAYSXU010000368.1:0-4543 GCA_043716965.1 Fimbriiglobus sp. | reverse complement strand
ATCGGCTACGCGGGTCGTCCAGACTGAAAAGCTGAAGTCGTTGCTGACAGCCTCAACCTTGCAAAACGCGGACAAAGCGCATGGCCGTCAACTCTTCGTCAAGAACTGTGCGGCGTGTCACAAGTTGTTCGGCGAAGGCGGGGAGGTCGGCCCGGAATTGACTGGCTCGCAGCGAGCCAGTCTCGACTACGTGTTGGAGAACGTGCTGGACCCGAGTGCCGTCGTTGCGAATGAGTACAAGCTCATCACGTTCAACCTGATCGACGGCCGCGTGGTGTCCGGCATCGTCCGCAAAACGACCGGCCAAGCGCTGACCATCCGCACGCTGAACGACGAGTTGACGGTACTCGTCAAGGACATCGAAAGTCAGAAGCCGACGGGGTTGTCGATCATGCCAGACGGCTTGTTTGACAATCTGAAAGACGACGAGATACGCGACTTGGTCGCGTATCTCGGGAGTCCCCAACAAGTGCCGTTGAAGTAGCCGTTACTCCACCGTCACGCTCTTCGCTAGGTTGCGCGGTTTGTCCACATCACAACCGCGTAACAGGGCAATTTCGTAGGCAAGGAGTTGCAGCGGAATCGACACGACGATGGGTTGCAGGTACTCCGGCACGTCGGGGACCGGGATGACATCGTCAGCGATCATGGCGACTTCTTTGTCGCCCGGACTGCACACCGCGATCACCGGACCACCCCGCGCTTTGATCTCCTGCATGTTGCTCATGACCTTGGCGAACACGTTGCCACGCGGCACCAAGAACACGCTCGGGGTGTCCGCATCAACGAGGGCAATCGGGCCGTGTTTCATCTCCGCAGCGGGGTACCCTTCGGCGTGGATGTAGCTGATTTCCTTCAGCTTCAACGCGCCTTCCAGTGCGACGGGATACAGGTACTGCCGACCCAGATAAAGCATGTTGCGGGCGTGCTGGTACTTCTGCGCGATGACTTTAACCCGCTCGTGGCACTTCAATGTTTCTCGGACGGCGTCCGGCAGCTTGCGAAGTTCGTTGATAATCTCTTGGCCTTGCAGGCTCGACAGGTGCCGCGTGCGCCCGAAGTACAGGGCGAGCATCGTGAGAACCGTCGTCTGCGACGTGAACGCCTTCGTGCTGGCCACGCCGATTTCCGGCCCCGCGTGAAGGTAAACGCCGCCGTCGGCTTCGCGGGCGATGCTGCTGCCGACGGCGTTGCATATTGCCAACGTGGTGTGCCCCATCCGCTTCGATTCCCGCAACGCGGCCAACGTGTCGGCGGTCTCGCCGGATTGTGTGATGGCGAGCATGATCGTGTGGTGGTCCATCGGCGGGTTGCGGTACCGCAACTCGCTGGCGTACTCGACTTCGACCGGCATTCGGGCTAATTCTTCAAACAGATATTCACCGACCAAGCCCGCGTGGTAGCTAGTCCCGCAGGCGGTCATGATAACGCGGTCGATGCTACGCAAGTCTTTGGAATCGAGGTTCAACCCGCCGAAGTGGGCGGTGCTGTCGGCGTCGTCGAGCCGGCCGCGCATGGCGTTGGCGATCGCTTCGGGTTGCTCGTAAATCTCCTTCAGCATGTGGTGCGGGAACCCGTTCAGTTCGCCGTCACTGTCTTCGCCGAGGAAGTGTTGAATGTCCTGGAGCGGCGAATCCACGGTGTCGAGGTCTTGGTTGCGGATGACCCAACTTTCGCCGTCGAGCTGGCAGATTTGGCGGTCGTTCAAGTACACCACTTGTGTGGCAAACCCGGCCAGCGCGTTCGCGTCCGAAGCGAGGTAGTGGCCGTCCGGGCCGATACCAATGACGAGCGGGCTGCCGAGCCGGGCGCCGACGATCACGCCCGGCTCTTGCTTGCACACCACGGCCAAGCCGTAGGTGCCCTTCACGAGCGTGAGGGCATGTTTCACTGCCGATAACAAGTCGCCGTCGTAGTACCGTGAAATGAGGTGGGCGAGAACTTCCGTGTCCGTGTCGGACCGGAAGTCAATGCCGTCTTCCTGAAGGCCGTGCTTCAAGGTCATGTAGTTTTCAATCACGCCGTTGTGAACGACTGCAACGTGCCCGGCGGTATCAAAGTGCGGGTGGGCGTTCTTGTCCGTCGCGCCGCCGTGGGTCGCCCATCGGGTGTGGCTAATCCCACAGGTGCCATGCACCGGCTGGGCGGCCACGGCCTTGGCGAGTTCGATGATGCGACCGGCTTTCTTACGCATCACCAATTTGTTACCGTCACCGACGACCATGCCGGAACTGTCGTAGCCCCGGTACTCCAGTCGCTTTAAGCCTTCAATCAGAATCGGCGCGACTTCGCGTTGTCCTGTAAACCCAATAATCCCGCACATAGTGATCTCCGATGATGATGGGGAAAAATTCGATTAACCACGGAAGGCACGGAAAAACACGGAAAATTCTTTTTGTAAGATCTGGAGAACAACACGTTCCAAACTGTCTTGAGTTGTGTGTCTTCTTCGCTTTTCAATTTCCGTGATTTCCGTGTATTCCGTGGTGAAAGATTCTTGCTAAACCGGCACTGAACTCTTCACAACCTCGAACCCGCACGCCTCGTACAGTGGTCGCAACGACTCTTTACTCGTGAGCATGACGTAAGGGGCTTTCTGCAAATACGCTTGCGATACCGCAGCGCGTACCAGCGCACCAGCGATCCCCTGGCCACGGGAATCGGGCCGCACGACGACGTAGTCGATCTGCCAGTTGACGGGGGTGGTGAGCAGCAACAGCCCGTCCACGCTGTTTTCGGCATCGCGGTGAACCACGACATAACTCACGGTTTTCCAAATCGCCAGAAACTTGCTGCGGGTTCGGAATTGGGTATCGAGCAACTCCCACAACATCTTGCACGCGGCTTCATCCGCGAGGAACTCTTGCACGGTCAGAAACTCAACGGGTAGCCCCGTGGCGAGCGTCTCAGTGGGCTTGCAGAAGTAATACAGTTCTGATTCGGGCGACATTGTTCCAACTCCAACGAAATCACAACAAGCACAACGGCATTCGGACCGGCCCGAATGCTCGATTCGCATCAATAGAGAGGGAAAATTACCGACTACCAACTCACTCGGCGGGGTGAGGTGAAGGAACACCGAGTGGGTTGGGTTTCAATCGCGTTGCGTCAATCGGCCCGGTGACCGCTCAAGTCGAATACGTCAGGTACGAGGCTGTTCGATTTCACTAAAAGCCCATATTTTTTCATCTTTTTGTACAGTGTCACCCGGCTGACACCGAGTAGCTGCGCGGCCCGCGTTCGACTGTATGCTACTTTTTCCAGCGCCCGAATAATCACGGCCCGTTCGGTGGTCTCACGGTTTTGGGCGAGCGAACTCGAGTAGCCGTTCACCGCATCGGTCGGCCTGCCGTCGTGTGATTTCGTCTGTACCATCGGCGGCAGGTGGGACAGTGTGAGGGAATCCCCTGTGCAGGTCAACACCGCTTGTTGAATCACGTTTTCTAACTGCCGGATATTCCCCGGCCACGGGAACTGTTCAATTGCCCGCATGGCGTCCGGATTGATGGCGTAAATCTTCTTCCCGAATCGGCTATTGTATTTGGCAACCATCCCGCGAACCAGTGGGCTGATGTCTTGGGGGCGTGCCCGCAGTGGTGGCAGGTGGAACGTGACGACGTGAAGCCGGTAGTACAAATCCCGCCGGAACGAACCGCGATCGACCGCTTCGGCCAAGTTCCAGTTCGTTGCCGCGATGATGCGGGCTTGGCAAATTTGCGTTTCGTTACTGCCCACGGGTTCAAACTCGCCGGTTTCGATCACCCGCAACAGGTTGGCTTGATGTTCCAAACACAGCGTGTCAATTTCGTCCAGCAACAACGTCCCCTGCCCCGCCGCCGCGAACTTGCCCACCTTCGAGGAGTCCGCACCCGTGAACGCCCCGCGAACATGGCCGAAGAATTCGCTCGCAATCAGGTTGCCGGATAGAGTGCCACACGAGACCACCAGGAACCGATTCGGTGCCCGTGACGAGCATTCATGAATCAGCTTCGCCAAGTAGGTTTTGCCGGTGCCGGTTTCCCCTTCAATCAGCACGGTCACGTCATGGGATGCTGCAATGTCGAGTTGGTCCGTCATGTGGGAAAGCGACGGCGTGAGCGTGAGCAATTTGCGGCGAATGCGTTCGGACACGGTTTCATTGGCGGGATCGACGAAGCCAACCCCTTGGGTGACGGCACGGCGAAGCCAGGCGTTTAATTCCCGCAAATCGTTCGACCACGAAAAAGCGCCATCGACGTGGGAAACCAAGTTGTCAACCCGCCGTGTGGCGGCGAACTCGTCCGATACAAGGACAGCGATTTTCACCGGGAGATTCTGCAAGCGCAGTTCCCGAACTGTGTTTTCAATCCGCTCCGGATCGTTGGCATCTGTGGCGAGAAACACCAAGACGCCGTCGGTATCCCGGCTGACAAGGTTTGGCACGTCTTCGACCCGGACGACCGGCGCCGTTAGGAGGAAAGTTTTGTGCAGATGGGTTTGAACAATCTGGCTGAACCGGTGGTCGGTACCGACCAACAGCAAACGTCGGGCGAACGTCATGAAC
>JAYSXU010000367.1:0-4544 GCA_043716965.1 Fimbriiglobus sp. | reverse complement strand
ATCCCGGCGAACCGGCTGCGTAAGCTGCCGGGTGGCTAGCCCCAAGCGATGGGGTGGTATCTGAACAACGACGCGCCGGCTGACACTGCCTGACCACCCGGCAGCTTACGCAGCCGGTTCGCCGGGAATCGTGGAACTGATTTTTCACCCGCTAACCTCTCAGCCAAAAACCAGATATGGACCTTCCGATTCCGCCCAATGTGATTTATGCCGGTCTGGGTGGGTGCGTGTTGGCACTCATCGTGGCGACCGCCCAACAAAAGTGGCAAGTGCGGGTGTTCTTCATCCTCGCGTTGCGGCTGGCCATCGGCTGGCACTTCGCGTTTGAAGGCATGAATAAAATCCATTCGCACATGGTCGGCGTGACGGAAACCAGCCGCCCGTTTTCGTCCGAGCCGTACTTCCGCGAGTCCGAAGGGCCGATCGCCGACCTGCTCCGCGAGAAGTACCTCGACGACCCCGAAGCGAAGATGCTGGCATTGGTTCAGCCCGCTACAAAGTTGGCCACCGTGGCCGACTTCTTGGCCGGCAACGCCGAAGCGGAACTGACGAAAGACTTCACGCAGCACGTCCAAGCTTCCAACCTCGGGCGGATTTACGCCGGGGCGGTTCCCAACGGGACGAAAGACGCGGCTGAGTTCTTCGCCAAAACCGTGCTGAAGCTGCCCCTCGGCGGCGCGGGCGGCAAGTTCCTCGGCGAGTACCCCAGCAAGACCGGCGTGGGCGACCTCATACAGACGCAAGCCGTCGCCAACTTGCCCCCGGAAGCGGCCAAACAACTGGCCATGCTGAACACCTTCCAAGTTAGCGGGGCGGCATCGGCGGGCAAGAAGCCGGTCACCCAAGCCGACCTTGACGAGAAAGTGAAAGACTTGAAGGTGGCCTACGGCCGCTGGGCGTTGGGCCTAGATTCAAAAGACGTGAAGAAAAAGTACGTCTCCGGGGATGTCGCCCAGACGGTCCCGACGCGGTTGACCGACTACGAAAATCGCAAGAAAGACCTGAACGAATTGAAGGCCCGCCGGGAAGTCGATCTGGGCCGCAAGACCCTGTTCGACAAGATCGCCCTCACCAAAGCCGACATGACCGCCGTCCGCGCCGAGTTGGTCAAAGACGCCGAAGCGATGATTGCCGATGCGAAAACCGACGTGGCCAAACTCGCCGGCGCGGAACTCCCTAAGGATGAAGCAGCGTCGCCGAAGCCCATCGAAGCCCTCGACCGGCAAACGATGTGGATCCTGACGGGCCTTGGCGTGTGTCTCATCATCGGCCTCGGCACCCGCTTGGCCGCAGTCGTCGGGGCGGGGTTCCTGGTCATGACCTACCTGACGTACCCGCCGTTCCCGTGGTTGCCAAACCCGCCGGGCACGGAAGGCAACCCCGTGTTCGTCAACAAGAACGCCATCGAAGCACTCGCATTACTTGTGATCGCCTCCATGCCCACGGGCCGCTGGCTGGGGGTGGATGCGATCCTTTATTACATCTTGAACCGGATTGTGTTTGGCATGGAGAATGATGTCAGGCCAACGGCCCAAGGGTCAAAAGCCCACGGACGATCGTCCGTGGGCTTTCCCCGAAACAATTGAATAGAACCGATTACCCGAAACCCGATCCTGGAGTTCCTCTCATGGCTCTCGACCTCACGGCTGAACAGAAAGAGTACGGCAAGAAAAACTACGAAGCCGTTAGTAGCCAGATCAACCGGCGGACGTTCCTCGGGGCGGCGGCGGGTGCGGCGGCGGCGGTGCCGTTGTCGGCGGCGGTGTACTTCGGGTACTCCAGTCTCGACGGCAAGCCGGTGAAGGCGGCGCTGATCGGGTGCGGGGACGAGGGCGGCGTGTTGCTCGGCGAACACAACCCGCAGTTCATCGAGTTCGTTGCCGCGTGCGACATCCGCCCGTTCAACAAGAACCGCATCATCGAAGGCGACCCCAAGGTTGCCCTTCGCAAGGGGTTCAAGAAAATCTACGGCGCGAACTACGCGGAAAATGTCCGCGACAAGCACTTCTACCAAGACTACAAGGAGATGCTGGACCAGGAGAAGGATATCGAGGCGGTGGTGATTGCGCTGCCACTACACTTGCACGCCCCGGTTGCGATTGAGTGCATGAACCGTGGCAAGCACGTGCTGTGCGAAAAGCTCATGGCGTGGTCGGTCACGGAATGCAAAGAGATGATCGCGGCGGCGAAGAAGAACAACGTGATCCTGTCGATCGGCCACCAACGCCATTACAGCATGTTGTACGCCCACTCCTTAGAAGTCGTGAACTCCGGCGTGATCGGCGACATTCGCCACATTCGCGCGTTGTGGCACCGCAACAACTCCTGGCCCGCCATCCCCGAGTCGAACTGGGCCAAGGAGCCGGACGTGATTCAACCCACGCTACGCGACGGCTGGTATCCGCCGATCGTGAAGGAAGATTACGACGCACTCGCCAAAACCGGCGTCGTGGCGAAGTATGGCTACAAGGACATCGGCGAGTTGATCCGCTGGCGGATTTTTGAGCGCACCGGCGGCGGGCTGATGGCGGAGTTGGGCAGCCACCAACTCGATGCGTGCAGCATCTTCCTCGGCAAGGTGAAACCGCTGTCGGTCATGGGGTCCGGCGTGAAGTCGTTCTACGGCCCCGGCAAGAACGAGCGGGACGCGGACGACCACGTCTTCGTCACCTACGAGTTCCCCGGCAAGAACCACCCGATGCACCCGAACCGGGGCACCGACAAAGACGATGTCGTGGTCGTGACGTACTCGTCGATCAACACCAACGGCTTCGAGAAGTACGGCGAATGCCTGATGGGCAGCCGGGGCACGATGGTCGTGGAAGCGGAACAAGAAGTCTACTTGTACAAGGAAGGCCAACCGGGCGTGAAGGCCGAAGCCGACCCGAAGAAGACCGGCGTGACCGTGACCACCGCACCGGGCGGCAAGCCCGCGATGGAAGCCAGCAGCACGTGGGGCGGCCCCAGCACGTCCGCCGTCAAAGCCGACGGCGCCCCCGGCGCCCCGGTCAGCCGTGGCTACCGCGAGGAGATGGAACACTTCGCGTACTGCATCCGCAAGTGGAAAAAAGACGTCGGCTACACCGCCAGCAGCGACGGCAAGTACGTCCAAGAACTCCCCCGCTGTCACGGCGAAGTCGCAATGGCCGACGCCATCCTCGCCCTCAGCGCCAACCTCGCCATGAAGCACCGCACCCGCATCGACTTCGACCCAATGTGGTTCAAGAGCGACTCGTCTGCCGTGCCGGAGAAGCTGTTCGCGGGGAAGACGGCGTAACGTCCTGGAGGGCACTGGCGTTCCCGGCGAACCGGCTACGTACTTCAAATCGCATGAAACCAAACGATGTATGTCCTGTTGTCGGAAAGAGTCAAGACCGTTTGTGTGGTGAGGCGCGACAGGGGACAGCATCCGGGCAAACGGCTGAACCAATTCCTGTCCCATTGTCCATCCTATTTTCACGACACTCGGCTGCTGGTCTGACAACGGATTGAGAGAACGCGATTGAAACACGACCACGGCAACGGGCCACGAGCATCACATAGAGCATTTTAATTATCCTTGTTGCGTCGATAGCCGGCGTGTCGGATGTAGTTTTCGCATTCTTGAGCGGTGAACCAGTCCAGGCATTCCCCGCACAATCGGTCACACTCTTGTTTGGTTCGCGGCTTCCGCTTCCGGATCTCACCTTTGATCTTCGAGAAGACCATCTCGATCGGATTCAAATCCGGGCTATACGGCGGCAGATACAGCACGTCCGCGCCCACGCCCCGAATGGCCTCACGCACCCCAGCAATCGTGTGACTCGACAAGTTATCCATCACGACGATGTCACCGGGCCTGAGGATCGTGACCAGATGCTGTTCCACATAGCCTTTGAAAATTTCTCCGTTGATCGCACCATCGACGACCAGCGGCGCCAGTAACCCGGTGGAACGCAACGCGCCCAGGAACGTCGTGGTCATCCAGTGGCCGTGCGGCACCGACTCCAACACCCGTTGATCGGTCGGCCCCCACCCGTACAGCCGCGTCAGGTTGGTTTTAATCCAGGTTTCGTCGAGGAAAACGAAGCGGTCAGGGTCGATGCCGGAGGCTTGAAATGTCTTGAACTCGTTCCGTCGTTCGGCGACATCTGGCCGGCCTTGTTCGGCAGCAACCAGCGTTTTTTTTGAACGAGATGTTCAACGCCCGGAGCGACTGCGAGAGCCGGGCGAGGGTGCAGGTCACCCCCAAACGCTGCCGCAATTTCTCCAGCGTGAGGTCCGGTTGCGCGGCGACGGCGGCCCGGATTTCGGCACCCATGCGGAGATGAAGAGCGACCCGGCGATTGCGTGAGGAGCGGGCCGCGATCGCGCCGGTGGCTTCGTACTTGCGAATAAACCGGCGGACCCACTCCGCCGAGACGTGATACCGCCGTGCCAGCGCCGCAAAGCGCGCCCCGGCCTGATAATCCGTCAGCACCCGCGTCCGGATGTCCATCGAGAACGCTTTCACGGCTGGCTCCTCCCAAAGGTGAAACCAGTATGACTTCAATCAGATGAAAGCG
>JAYSXU010000366.1:0-4545 GCA_043716965.1 Fimbriiglobus sp. | reverse complement strand
TTGCCATAGGGCACTTCGACCACCGCGATGTTCGCACCATACGCCTTCAACACCCCACGCCAGCGTTCACCCCAACGCCCGGCGGTCAGCAGAATCACCTTCTCCCCCGGCGCAATCGCGGTCGAAATCGCGGCGTCCATTCCCCCGGTTCCGGAACTCGTGAGCGTCAGCACCGGGTTCGCCGTCTGGAAGACGTACTTCAAGTCCTCGGTGACGTCCGCCAGGATCGCTTTCGCTTCGGCGGAGCGGTGGTACGTGACCGGTTTAGCTAATTCCAGAAGTGTCTCTTCGGGCACCGGCGTCGGACCAGGGGTAAACAAGCGCGCTTTCATCGACAGACCCTTCCCACGTGAAGTTGAATCACTCACAGAGATAATTTATGACCCTGGGGTTCGGAAACGAATGGCGTGAACCGAAGCCGAACCTTTTCCACAACTCTGGTGTCAAACGTAGCCTATCAAACGAACCGACCCCCGGTCGAAAATGAACCGGGGGTCGGTGCGAAGTTGTTAAGTGTTACGAGGCGGTCATGAACCGGCGGCGGACCCAGCCGGCGAAGCCGAGGGCTGGCAACCCGCTTAGTGCGAGGACCATCCCGGCGGGAACAGGAACCGCAACGGGGCTGAAGTCGAAGCGGTTGATCGCAAAATCGTTTGGAGCAAAGTTAGCTCCACCTGCGTCGGTCAGTCCCGTGATTCTGATTCCATAGAACTGGCTACCAACTGTCGTAGAAATGCCAGTGTAAACAGCGGGTGTGGCAAGTCCGTTAGAAACACCGCTGTAGATAAACGATGCAAGGACAGTCGTCCCATTTGCATCCAATGCCTCGATTTTCGCTGTAAATGCACCAAAATAGTCCACCTGCATGCTCATGCCAGCTCTTGATAATGGGATTCCGAACATGATTTTCACTGGCCCACCTTCGCCGTCGCCATCGTCGTTCTCATCAAGGTCTGTGATCCACAGCAGTTTGTCGCTAGGTGCGAACCCCCCCCCACTGCCTTGATCCAATCGCCACGAAGCACCAGAATCTTGACTGACCGTGGCAACAACGGATTTGGTCGAGGTGATCGTAAACGGATTCGACAGAATTGTGTATTCTGGCCCCTTTGTTCCCCAATCCAACGAATCGGTGCCGGCCAGGGCCGCCCGACTTCCCACGAATGCGAACGCGGCTTGACTGGTGTTGGCGTTCGCCAATCCCAACACGGCCGCAACGATTGACGTGACAATCCAGTGAGAGTGCATTTTAACACTTCTGTTCATCTGAAATCCCTTTTGAAAAGAGCCATAACTTGACCACCGAGTTAGGTCTTGGCAGTCTTATAATAGTGATTGCATCGCCAATTCTTTCGCGCCGACAGAAAAATATTTTACGGCGTGAATTCCGCAGATGTTGCAGCGTCAATGAATGTGCGAAGCGAGGCGAACCTTTTCCACAACTTCGGTGTCCACTCCGCAACCCCATTGCTCACGCGGTGCGGTTGCTGCAATTCCCCCAACCCGAAAGGATGTGACCCGTGCGACCGATTGTCACAGCGAAAGCCACGAGTTTTTTGTGCAAGCTTTCCTTCCTTTTGAGTGTACCTCCCGATGAGTCGAAGAAAGTCCAGTCGAGTGAATCAACAACCGGACGCGGCTGAGTGGGGTCCGGAAGATGGCAGTGACCCGAAGAGTTTCCACGACAAGCGGCAACAGTTTCCGCCGGGACGTGAACCGGGTCGCAAGGCGTGGCAGTTGTGCGGACGGTGCGGGACGCGCTTTGTGGGATCTTGGCGAGTTGTTCGGAAGATCGGCTACAAAATTTAATGGTGATCTCGGTCGAACCGGCGCCGAACACGGGCCGGCTGATGGTGACAGTCGCTGACCCCGTGTCCGCAGACGCCACCGACCGCACGTTGAGTTATGAAGCGATCCACCGGGCACTCGCCCTGATCCGCGTCGAAGTCGCCGCTGTGGTCAATCGCCGCAAGGCACCGGAATTGGTTTTCCGAGTAACGTAAAACCGATTTCACCACAGAGGGCACGGAGAGCCACGGAGAAGAAAAGAACCTGTTTTGATTCATATCTGTGGCTCTCCGTGCCCTCTGTGGTGAATCTTCTACTACTTCCCCTGGTTCCAATAAATACGGCAGTTCCCCGTTGCCCGACCGACGGCGATGATGTCCGGCTTGCCGTCGCCGTTAAGGTCGGCGACCGTGAGGTCTTCCGTGGCCACGCCGCCGTCTTCGAGGATCAGGCGGTCCCACTTTTTGCCTTTGCCGTCAGTGCTTTTATAAACCCGCACCCCACGCCGTTCGGTGAACGTGTCGCCGAGTTTTGGGTTCGGGTCGTCCCGCACCCCGACGACCATTTCCGGAATACCATCGCCATCAAGGTCCACAAGTTTGACCGCGTGCCCCCATCGTAAGTGGTCGTCGATGACGTTGCGTGTAGGCCGGGGTCGTCCGGACACGTCTAGTGACTCTTGAAAGCTTGGCGTTCGGTAAAAAGCCAAGGCATTGCCATGCCACGGTTCGATGGTTGAGACCCAACTGTAACTGTATTGGTCGCCACCTTGAACACCACTGGCGTTGACTTCGCTTGATCCCCGGCTACTCGTGGGTTTTGACTGGTCGCCGGCTCGCAATTCCGATGTGAGTGAACTCCAGGACGTAGCTACTTTGGTATCCCATAGGCTGTAGTGTTTCACGCCTTCATAACTCGCTGTAAAGAGTTCATGTCCTGTCTGTTTACCGTCCTTGTGCTTAGTTTCAGTCAAATGGATGCCGTGAACGACGTGCAGCTCTTCCGAGATCACTGTCGGCTTCCAATTCTCCGGTTTCGTGGGGTCGGCGGGAGTGGGGTACGAAAGGATGCGGACCGGGCGGCCGTCCATCCAGTTTTTCGCGGCGGTGGATTCACGACCCATGAGCGGGGCCAGGATGATGTTGGCTTGCCGTTGTGGTCGATGTCGCCGACTTGAACGCGGTGGACGGTGGGTTCGTCGCACGGGATCGGGTACATTATCCATTCGTCATCCAGCGTTTTCCCCCGCTTGACCCATTGCAGTGTGCCGGGCGTCTTGGTGTCGAACGGCTTCCAGCCGGCGCCGATCACGAAGTCGATTTGTTTGTCCCCGTCGAAGTCCCCTGCGGCGATGCAAACGTTGTCCGGCTTGGTTTTGCCTTCCAAAATGATGCGCCGTTTCCACGTCGGGTTTTCCAGCCACAGCACCCGATGCTTGTCCACGATCACGATGTCCGGCTTGCCGTCGCCGTTCACGTCCGCCGTGATAACGGCGTAGCCGATAGTTAAATCCGTGAGAACTTCTTGCATCTTAAACTTCGGAAAGCCGTCCTTGTGCGGCGCATCCTTCAGTTGTGACAACGCCGGTAGCGTCATTCCAAACAATACAATCAGCCCAACGGGGACAGTTTTGGTAAATTGCACAACAGGCACTCCGTTAGTTGCTACACGGGTTAGAGACGTTCGGTTACGCAGCTTACCCCGTCGCTATCATCGACGGCAATGGGCCACTCAGAAATTCAAATGCTTTCGCTGAAGTGCTTGACCTGTCCCGTTGTCACGCAACAATGGGACGCAGGCTCTTGCCAGTGTGACAGGGAAAGGAACACGATGTCGATTCAATCCACGCACCGACCCGTCCGCGAGTGGGTGCTACTGGTTGTTGCACTGGTGATTGTTGCCGTCGTTGTCGTTCCACTCTGGAATTACACGGGCACAATCGAAAGCCGCGAAGCGTTCCTGGCGAAGTGGAACCCGGAACGGCTGGGCCGGTTGTTCATCGGCCCGGAACAAGCCGCCTGTTACTTCTGCTTTGCCTGGGCGAGTTTGATCCTGTTCAGCCGCTGGCGTGAAGTGGTTCGGCAACGTCGGGCGTTTGCCCACGATCTGCTACCGACGGACGAAGGCGCCCGCATCTTGCCGGAAGACTCACGGCCACTGTCCCGCAAAGTGGACACCGTCTCCGCACGCAGCGGGCCGTACATTTTGGCGAACATGATCCGCCTCGGCCTGAATAAATACGCGATCAGCAAAGCCGCCCCCGATGTCGCGGAGGTGGTCCGCAACCAAGCGGATGTCGAGTCGTCGCGGTTGGTCACGACGATGGGCACCGTGAACTATCTGGCGTGGGCAATCCCCGCCATCGGGTTCCTCGGTACGGTTCGCGGTCTGGCCGGCGGCATGAGCATGGCGAGTTCTCAAGAAGCGGAGATGGCGAAGTTCATCAAGTCCGCCACCGACCAACTCGCCATCGCCTTCGACTGCACGTTCATCGCGTTAGCCCTCAGTCTGGTGCTAATGTACTTCCTACACGCCGTCCAACGCAGCGAAGAAACGCTTATCATTGACTGCCAAGATTACTGTCAGGAACACCTGCTGTTACGACTCTACGATCCGAAACCAGAGATGGTCGAGTTCATGAATTCGTAATTTCCCGACTGATGCAACGAATGGCTTGTGAGACAAGAAAACCGGATTCACCACAGAGGGCACGGAGAGCCACGGAGAAGAATTACAAATAGTTCTTTTCTTCTCCGT
>JAYSXU010000365.1:0-13877 GCA_043716965.1 Fimbriiglobus sp. | reverse complement strand
CCCGCCCCTGGGCGTCACGGAACCCGACACGGCCGAGTGAAATTGCGTGGCGAAGTGTTTGAAGTTCCCGTGTGGTGCGCCGTCCCGGTAAAGCAATCCAAAACGCGGCTTGAAGGCCGTCCCGGTTCGGCAGAAGTTGGTTGTACCAATCGAGTTCCTGCTGCACCGATCGGGCGCTCGTCAAGCGGGCCACGCGGGACAGTTCTTGCAGGCGGAACCAAAGTGTTTGGCGATTCTCAAAGACGATGGTGACAGCCGGACCGACGCGAACTTGGCGGCGTTCGGTGAGGTAGCGGAACTGTTGCTCGGCGGCAAAATCGTCCTGACTGGTGAAGTCGTCCGGGGCAATCACGTCGGCCAAGGTTAGCGCGGCGGGCATCGAATCTCCCGGTTAAAGAGACCACGTCGAGTTTGCCGGAATGCGGCAGAATCGTCGCGGGTGTTGGAAACACATCCTCCCAGCTCGTCAAGTCAAATTCTTTCAAGTACATTGTTTCGATAAGAATCGCCCAAGGGAACAACTGCGTGACAATCTTCACACTATTTTCAAACTTTGCAATGCTACAAGCGACACAGCCGCTCCAAAATGGCACGGCTGCGACGAACATTCTGTAGTTTTGAGTCGGGTTAGTCCGCGCCGCTCAGCGCATCAATCGCTTCTTGAGGCGTGTCGTAGAGTGCCCAAAGAGTGTCCAAGGCGGTGGTGCGTAGCAATTCTCGGATACGCGGGTTCACCCCAGCTAGTACGAGTTCGCTGCCCCGTTGCTTCACCAGTAAGTGACACCGCAACAGAAATTGAATGAACGCAGACCCGAAGTACCGCACGCCGGACAGGTCAATAATCAAGCTCTGCGGCGGGTCTTCGCGCAGCGGGGCTAGCACCATTGAGGCAGCGGGCTGAATCAGGTTTTCGGGCAGTTGTTCAATTTCCGGTGACGGTATGATCACGGCCAAATCGCCGTGGCGTTTCACTTGAAAGTATTCGTTCGCCAGCGCTGCGGCATCGAGAGTCATCAGTTGCATCCTTATGTAGCGGCGGTCGCAATCCGCCACATCAAGGTTAGCCGTGCCACGCGGGGGAATCAAGCACCAAAGTAGCCGATGCGCGGACTGGAACGCCCTGCCGGATAAATCGACCAACACAAGTGACACTCAGCCCATACGATACCCAACATGAGCAACGCACAAAAAGTTCTGGTGACAGGCTCCGCCGGACGACTGGGACGGGCGGCGGTGAAAGCCCTGGTGGAACGTGGGCATACCGTGATTGGCTTTGACCGTGTGGCCACGCCGGGGTTACCGTCGCCGCAGTCGGTAATCGGGATGCTTGGCGACGTTCAACTGCTGCATCAGGCGATGGTCGGGGTTCACTGTGTGATCCACTTGGCTGCCACGCCGGACGATGCGCAGTTTCCACGTGGTGAAGCGCCGAACGACGGCGATAACTTCCTGTCCGAACTCGTGCCGGGCAACATCGTAGGGCCGTACCAACTTCTGGAAAGCATCCGCAAACTGAAAATTCCGCGCGTGATTTTGGCCAGTACCGGGCAGACCGTGGATGGCCACATGGACGCCGGCAACACCCCCGTGACCGTCGGCGTGACGTACAAACCCCGCTACCTGTATGCCTGCACGAAAGTGTTTCTCGAAGCCTTGGGGCAAGTCTACGCCGTGCAACACGGCATCGCGGTCATGGCCGTTCGGTTCGGGTGGTGCCCGCGAGACGCAGGCCAAGTGGCGTTGATTCGGAAAAGTGCGGAGGACCAAGACGTCTTCCTTAGCCCCGGCGATGCCGGACGATTTTTCGTCAGTTGCGTTGAAGCCGCAAGCCTACCGAACTACAGCGTCGTCTACGCCACCAGCCACCCGCTCCACCACCTACAATACGACCTCGCCCCCGCCCGACGCATCCTCGGCTGGGAACCCCAAGACCATTGGCCCACTGGTGCGGAAGACTATTGACCACGGAAAAGATTCCACCACGAATCACACGAATCGGACGAATGAAACCCGAAGCCATGTTAACCACGGAAGGCACGGAAATTACGGAATAGGAAAAGCAGAATGCGATTGGAAAAGCACGAGTCACTCTTTCAATTCAACATTCTGATTCGTTCGATTCGTGTGATTCGTGGTGGAATCTTTTCCGTGCTTTCCGTGTATTCCGTGGTGAAACGTTTTCGATTTCATTCGTGGTGAACATCTATGCGTCCTGAGAATCGTAAGCCGGACCAGCTTCGTCCCCTGTCGTTTAAGCGGAAGTACACCCGCTCGGCGCCGGGGTCGGTGCTGGTGAAGATGGGCCGCACGACGGTGCTTTGCACGTGTTGCGTTGACGCCAAGGTACCGGACTTTCTCGTCGGGCGCGGCAAGGGGTGGCTGACGGCGGAGTACGGCATGTTGCCGGGTTCGACGAACACCCGTAAGCAACGGGACAAGGCGGGCAAGGTCGATGGCCGCACCGTCGAAATTCAACGGCTCATCGGGCGGAGTTTGCGGGCCATTGTTAATCTCGACAAGCTCGGCGAACGCACGCTGTGGGTCGATTGCGACGTGATCGAAGCCGACGGCGGCACCCGCACCGCCAGCATTACCGGGGCGTACATCGCCCTCGTCGATGCGTTACAAAGCATCAAGAAAGACCTGCCGAACTCGATCACGGACATCCTGACGGATAGCGTCGCAGCGGTCAGCGTAGGGTTGTTGAACGACGAGGTGTTGCTCGACCTGGAGTACGTCGAAGACCGCGACGCCGACGTGGACATGAACCTCGTGATGACTGGCTCTGGCAAGTTCATTGAAGTGCAGGGGACGGGTGAAGAATCGACCTTCACCCGTGACCAACTGGATGCACTCCTGAAGGCCGGTGAGAAAGGCATTCAGCAAATCACGAAGGCGCAGAAGGAATCACTCGGGAAGGCGTGGCCGAAGTAGTAATTCCATCGCGCCTTCGTCTTTCAACATTGCCGCGAGTTCCTGGCCGACGGCCAGCGGCGATTCGGCAGGGCCACGGTGCGATGCCGAAATGCGGCGATGCCCATCTTGCGACAGCACCGTTCCGCGCAGTGTCAGCACGCCGTCACTCACTTTCGATGTCGTACCGATCGGCACGAGGCACCCGCCGCCCAGCGTCCACAGCATCGCCCGCTCCGCCGTGATACGTTGCCACGTGGCCGGGTCGTTCAACCCCTCCACGAGTCGCCGCGTTGCGTGGTCGTCTTCCCGGCATTCGAGACCGATCGCCCCCTGACCCACGGCGGGGAGCATCCAACTCGGGTCTAGCACTTCCGTAATGTGATGCGAAAGCCCGAGCCGCACCAGTCCGGCTTCAGCGAGAATAATGCCGTCCAGGTTTTGCTCCAGCAGCTTCCGCAACCGGGTTTCGACGTTGCCACGCAAGTCAATCAGTTTCAAATCCGGTCGGCGATTTAGCACCTGGGCACGGCGACGCAGGCTACTCGTCCCGACCACCGCCCCGTCCGGCAAATCCTCGAACCACCGATGCTTCACGGACACGAACACGTCCCCGGTGGGGCCGCGTTGCGGGGTGGCCACGAGCATCAAACCCGCCGTCAGTTCGGTCGGCAGGTCTTTCAAACTGTGAACCGCCACGTCCGCCCGCCCCTCCAGAAGTGCCTGCTGAATCGCCTTCGTGAACACCCCGAACCCGCCCATCGCACTCAGCGCCGACGCCTGATCCCGGTCCCCGTGCGTTTCAATCAACACCAGTTCAACGCCGCGCGGCGCCGCAACTGGCGCGAGCAACCCCTGAACCATGTGCGCCTGCCAAAGGGCAAGCTGACTGCCGCGCGTCCCGAGTTTCAGTGATGATGTCATGCGGGGATTGTAAGAGATGACCGTGATGAAGCCTAGCGTCCTGTAGTCGAGTGAGAATTGCAATGATGAGTCGGGATGCAGTCGGTAGATTCGCCAAATTACTTCGGGTATGATTCATTGAAATGCCCAACAATGATCCTCCGCATCCTGACGACTGAGGTCTGTGGGCCGAACCGATTACAACTCTCGTTCAACGATGGCACTTGCGCCGTGGTGGATGTCCGTCCGCTCCTGGACGACGGGCCGGTGTTCGGTCCGCTGGGGAATCCGCTGTACTTCGATCAAGTGACTCTCGATCCAGTTTGTGGTACAGTCGCCTGGCCAAACGGTGCGAACTTTGCACCAGAAGCGCTGCGAGCATTGGTGCGTGAAGGGGTCGGCGATGGAATTCGAGTGGGATGATGCCAAGGCCACGACGAACGAGCAGAAACATGGCGTGTCGTTCTCCGAGGCGATGACCGTTTTCGGTGACCCGTTGTCGTTAACTGGATACGACCCGGACCACTCCGATGACGAGGATCGGTTTATCACGGTGGGCTTATCGACAGTCGGTCGGTTGTTGATCGTGTCACACACCGATCGAGATGATAAGATTCGGATTATCAGCGCCCGAGAAGCAAGTCGGGCCGAACGGAAGGATTACGAACATGGCAACTTCCCTTGATGAAACCGCTCCGCTCGACGAACTGCGTCCGGAGTATAACTTCCGTTCCCTGCGTGGTGTCGTGCGCGGGAAATACACCGCACGCTACCAAGAGCGGTTGCGCGTCGTCCGATTAGCATCGGATGTTGCAGCAGCTTTCTCGGATGAAGACACGGTGAACGCCGCGTTGCGAGAATACCTGCGAGAACACCCAACTCCGGCCGTCTCGTAACTATGTCCATCACTGTGCGAACGACGTTAACCCCAGGTATGCTCCTGACCACAGCACGCGCGATCCTGTTGGATGTGTTGTGCGCGCAGGGCGAGACGGTATGTGGATCAAGAGTTGTTGGCCGCCGAGTCCAAGGGTAAGCCAAGAGGCGTAAGATGCACGATTCCGCTGTCATTCTGCGAGAGATCTTAGCCGGTTACCAACTGATGGTTCGTGGGGATCATGGGGTTGTTCACTGGGCGCGAGTGTTGGAGAACGGCCTGCAATTGGCGACGACTACGGGAGCGGATGTCGAGGTCGTCACACTCTTCGCGCTCTTTCACGATTCACGGCGGGTGAACGAGTATCATGACGACGGTCATGGCCAACGCGGGGGTGACCTGGCTCGTTCGTTGCGAGGTCGTTTGGTTCACCTGGATGACGCCCGGTTTGAGTTGCTGTACGAAGCGTGTCGCTTGCACACCGACGGGCACATCACCGGCGACCCGACACTCCTGACATGCTGGGACGCGGACCGCCTCGACTTGGGGCGGGTGGGAATCATCCCGGAACGCAGCCGACTCGCCACGGACGCCGCGCGAAAACTCCTCCACTGGGCACACCCACGAGCCACGAGCAACTACCAGCCAGCCGATGTGCTGGCTGAGTGGGGACTATCCACAAGCCACAGCTAACCCATTCACTTGGGCGCCGACGGTCGTATGGTTTTGGGTGACAGGAAGTTTCTGGCTTACGATTTCTGTTAAATTGCTTGTAATTGCAGACACTCATGGAGAACCCGATGCCGCCAACTTTAGAAGCCCTGGGGATCAACCATTTGAGCGTCGAGGATCGGATTGTCCTCGTCCACGCCATCTGGGACAGCATCCCTGTTCAACAACACTCAGCGTTGCTCACCGAAGCCCAGAAGCAAGAATTACAACGTCGCCTGGATGAACACGAAGCGAATCCGGGTGACGTGGTGCCTTGGGAACAAATCAAGGCTGAGGCTCTTGCTCGGTGGCAGAAATGAGCCGCACGATCGTATTTCGTCGTCAAGCTCGGATTGAATATGACGCGGCGGGAGACTGGTACGAATCACGCCGAATTGGACTTGGTGCCGAATTCACGCGGGCAGTTTAACAGGTACTCGATCAGATTCTGATACAGCCAGATTCGTATGCCGTGGTTTGGAACACAGTACGGGAAGCCAGTGTGCCGAGGTACCCGTACTGCGTGTATTACAAAGTTGAACTAGATAATGTGTTAGTATTGGCCGTCATTCACACGGCTCGTGATCCCTTGATTTGGCAAAGCCGCGTTTAACTAAATCACGGCGCCCCTTGGCGCTGATACGCCCAGAACTGGGCGGCTTGCAGTTGGGTGACGCGGGCTTTGTAATCTTGGGCGGCTTGCAATTGGGCGGCGGCCAGTTGGTTGTATTGCAATTGTGCGGCGGCCAGTTGGTTGTACTGCTGTTGGGCAGCCAGTAGTTGCGATTGATTCGCTTGCACTCCGGCATATTGCGAGTACAACGCCGTGTTGGCGGCTTGCGTATTTGGCATTGAACGTGACTGAAGTTGACTCGTCGAACTCCCGCCTTTGTTACATTGTCCGCCACCACCTCCGCCGCCGCCGCCAGGACGGCCTTGGGCAGAGACTTCACCGGCGAACAGTGCGAACACTCCCGTCACCAACGCGATTTTCCAACGTGCAGATTGCAACATACCCGACTCCGGAACGGATTGGACTTGGATCGACCCCGACGCCTTCACCAAGATGGGAAGAGGCTTGAAAGCGTCATCGAACTATATGCCGGCTCGCGCTGTTGAAACAAGGGATTTGAGTCCTGTTTTCAAAGAAATGTGCCTTAATGTTAGCTTAAGCTTCCATCAGCTAAGCTGAACCAATCTGAGCGCTTGTTGGGCGGATTGGCGGACCTGTTCGTTGTCATCGAGTGCGGCTTTGGACAGCGCGGACAGGGCTTGGATTGCGTCGGGACCAATCCGGCCCAGTGCCTGGGCCGCATAGGCGCGGCTGGTCTCTTCGGGGCTGGGTGGAACTTGGGAGTCCGGAGTCGTCGGGGTACAGTCTTGGGAGTGAACCGGGCTTGGGCGAAGGGGCGAGGTCCGAACGGGTCGCAAGGCTTCCAACAGTGCAGGAACAGCGGGCACTGCCATTGCGCCCATCCACCCCAACGCGAGTGCGGCTTCGCCCCGGACAAACGGGTCACGGTGGCGCAAGTGGGCAATCAACGCCGGCAACGCCGGTCGACCGACTTGGCTGAGTGCCTTCGCCGCCAACCGACACAACACGATGTTGGTTCCACGCATCGCTTCGGTTAACGCGGGGATGGCATCCGCCGCGTCCGCGCCCATGCAACCCAACGCCTGCGCCGCACCGGACGCCGCCCGCGGGTCGGCGTCTTTCAACACCACGCACAGGTCACCGATCACCGATTTCGCCAACGATCCCAACTTGCCGAGTGCCCAGACGGCGTTGCGTCGGACGTACTTATCTTGGTGCTTCAGCATTTTAGCCAGATGCGGTAACGCCTGCGGCCCCATCTGTCCAACGGCTTGCGCCGCCGACTCCCGCACGTTGGCGTCCGCATCGGTCAGGGCAATCAGCAACGGCGGAAGAGCGTCGTGGGCCAGCCACCCGAGCCGTCCCAACGCTCGCGCCGACCGCGCGCGAATGTCCGCCAGCGGACTTCGCAAGCTTCGCACCAAGTCCGGCAGTGGATCATCAGCAATCGACATCACCGGCACGATCCATCAGAGGGGACAATCGTTTGAAGCCATCCTGCACGGTAAACCTAGTCCACTCTTCCCAACCCGCAAACCGAATTGATTGATCCGTCCCTCAATATCCACACCCCGAGAGATGTAAACTGGCGGAGTTTAGCTTGTAGTGTCAAAAATCAGTCTCGCCAAAAGTGTGTTGCCTTCGATGATCCCTTCCCGGCGAACCGGCGACGTCAGTCGCCTGGGTAATAACGCTCCGCCCGCATGTGGCAACCCGCATGGGTACTAACAATCCTGCCGCTTGTGGCAGACCACCCAGGCGACTCACGTCGCCGGTTCGCCGGGAAAGCGAAAAGCAAAACCGTGCTCACCGAAATAGCGAGATGGAAGTTTGGAAACGTCCGGTATACTTCATGTGGCGTCTGTGCGCCCTGACGTCGGGGTGTTGGCCAGACTTTCCAGAGGATTTGGAACAATGCGAAACATTCTCCCCTCGACTGTGGCGCAGTCGCGGTCGATTATGGTGGCGATGGTGCTTGGTTCGGCTTTCACGGCGGGGGGCAGCAAGGCGACGGCCACCGAAGCGACGAAGGCAGCCCAGTTCGGGCAGTCGATCGACCCGACGCCGGACGCGATCCGGGACATCACCCGGTACTGCCAAGTCTGCTGGCGGAACGCCCGGTTACCGGCGGACCGCTGGCAGGATTGCACGCAACAGGTGTTCACCCGGCTTCTGGAGCGTGTTGAGCCGACAAAGTGGGCCGATCTGCTCCGGGTGGATGAAGGGGAAGAACGCCGGGAGTTTATGCGGGCGATTGATGCGGTGAAGAAGCGGACGCAACGCGCCCGCAAGTTCAGCGAGCTATCCCCGGACCTTTCCGACGACCGCAATTTCGTCGATCATGCGCGACAGGATCAGCGCGAAGAAGTGAACCGGGCGGCGCAAGAAGTGTTGAGTCCGCGCCAACAACGCATCGTCGAACTGAGTGCCACCGGCTGGGCGGTTCCCGAGATTGCCAGCGAACTCGGCACGACTCCGGAACGGGTCAGCGACGAAAAATATAAGGCGATCCGGAAGTTGCGGTCGCACTTGGGCGTGGATGCGTAACCGCAATTTCATAGTTTAGCCGCGCGGCCAACCCGCGCGGCTTTTTTTCATTCACCCTCTCGACCACCGACTCCCCATGACGGAAATGCCCCCCGCGACCGGAAACGCCCTTCTTTCCCGCACGTTCATCGGCCTGCTCGTGGCCCAGTTTTTTGCGGCGTTCAACGACCAAGCGATTCACGCTTCCGCAATGTTCTTCGCAATCAACACGCAGACGCTTACCGAAGAGAACGCCATCACCTTGATGCCGATTCTGTTCTACGCGCCGTGGGGGATTTTCTGCACCATTGCGGGCTACCTCGCTGACAAATACTCGAAGCGGAACGCCCTTGTACTCTGGAAGTTCGCCGAAGTCGGGATCACCCTCGTGGCGATGCTGGGCTTCTGGTTGGGACGCAACAGCGACCCGACGTTGGGTTCGTGGATGGTGCTGGGCTGTGTCTTCTTGATGGGCACCCACTCCGCGTTTTTCGTCCCGGCGAAGTACGGTGTGATGCCCGAAATTCTACCCCCCGACCAGTTGTCGAAGGGCAACGGCATTCTGGAATCGCTGTCGTTCCTGGCCGTGATCCTGGGCACGGTCTCGGGTGGGGTGTTGTCGTTCCTGTTCTTGCGAAACGAAATCGTCGTCGGCGCGATTCTCGTCAGCCTGGCGATCGTTGGGGCCGTGGCGAGTTTGATGATTAAGAAAATGCCAGCGGTGAACGCGGCTCGGCCATTCCCGCCGTACATTTACGGCCCGATTGTGCAGAACGTCCGCACACTGCTGAGCATCCCATCGTTACGGTTGGTGCTTCAGGGGTTGGTGTTCTTCACCTTCGTGGTCGCCTTCATGCGGGCGGCGGTTTACATGCTCGGCGAATCGCAGAACCCGCGTTGGGACGAGTTGAAAACCAGCGTCATTGTCGGAACCGTGGCGCTGGGCATCGGGTTGGGTAGCCCACTCGCGGGGTGGTTGTCAGGGAAGCGGATCGAGCTTCGCCTCGTGATCGTCGGCACCATCGGCATGATTGTGATGCTTGTCGCCGGGGCGTTTTTCATCGACATCATCCCGGTGTTGGTGGCGTGCATTATCGGGATCGGATTTTTCACCGGGTTCTACATCGTGCCGCTGTTCACGTTGCTGCAACACAAGTCACCCAAGGGTAACAAAGGCGACATGATTGCGACCAGCAACTTCGTGAACACGACGGGTGCGATCCTGGCCACGATCCTGTTCAAAGTGGTCGTCCTCACTGCGCACTCCAGTGGTCTGACGCCGGAAATTGACAACCGGCAACGGACCGACTTCACGAGTGGGGAACTGCGAGATTTGGAACTGTCACAGGGGCGTCCGGTTTATTTTGAAGTGTTGCAAGCCGATGGCAAAATCGTGACCGGGGGGACGAAACCGGAGCGAGACGAGAAGCGAACAATCAGCCACGTTGTCAAGCATATCTTCGAGGGCAGCGATGGTGCCCCGGTGTTGGAATTACACAAAGCCGTCCCGATCAAGTTGCCGGCGCAGCCATTTATGGTGGACGTGTCGAAGTTCGAGATTGCCAACATCACACATTACGACTTGGTCCCGACCGGCGTGAAGCCAACCCCCGATTACGACAACCGGCACCTACCACGCTTTCTGTTCTTGGGAGCAGCACTGCTCACGTTTGGCATGTTGTGTTTCATTCTGCGTCCGCTGCTTCGGGTACGTCGCGCCCAAACCGAGTTACCGCACACAATCCCCTCTGTTGTCGTACCCGCCCTTAAGGCTCCGGCATCGCCGGGTTAGCAGCGAGCCAGCCGTAGCCGTTGCGTTTCAACCCGGCGAGGATTTCGTCGAGATGGGTGTAATAGCCTTGCCCGCTTTGCGCGGCTGTACAGAGTCCAATCACGCGACCGTTCTCGTCGATTAACGGCCCGCCAGACATGCCGCCGACCGGGGCTTTGTCCGCTTCCCAAAAGAACGCGATCGTCTCATCGGCTTTTCTCACGAGTTTCTTCGCCGTGATCCGCTCTGCGCGAGCGCGCACCGGATCACCTTCGGGGCAACCGATGGCGACCGCTGCAAACGGAAACTTCTTCGGGCGCTGGTTCGGCCCCGCAAGCGGGATCGTCGGCACCGCCAGCGGGCCAACGACGACTTTGACTAGGGCGACGTCGCAGTCCGGCAATCGAAGGATGATTTCGCCACCGACGATGGTGCTATCAGATTTGGGGTACGATTCTTTCGTGAAGAACTCGAACGTCTTGGCTTCCCCTTTGGGCACCGTGTGGTTCGACGTGAGCAAATAGGCGTAGCCGTTCTTCACACGCACGCAAACAGCCGTGGCCACCGGACCCGAATTCGCACCAGACCCGATCCGAACCGTGGCTTGCAACGCGGCCCATTGGGCGTCCGGCGAAAGCACCGTCGAAACGACGATGGGATTCGGCGGTGCTGGCGGGTCGGCAGAAACAGTGAGCATTACGACGGCGAAAAGTGTTGGGATCATGACGTGAACCTATTACGCCGACAGGCCCCCGGTAAGAGGGGCCTGTCGGTGAGTGTGACTATTAGATTCCCGGCGAACCGGCTGCGTAAGCTGCCGGGTGGGCTGCCATAAGCAAGCGGCAAGATTATACCCAGGCGACTGACGTCGCCGGTCCGCCGGGAAGGCAAACCCAAAGACTTAGCCGACAAAGTAGCCGAAGCGGCTGGTGCCGTCGAAGGCGAGGGCGTTCAGCACTTCGACGCCGTTGTTGAAGCCGCGGATGCGAGCGCCGCCGGTCGGGCCTGCTGCCGTGATGATGTCGTCACGGCCGTCGCCGTTCGTGTCGCCGATTGCCACACGAACGCCGCCGGTGAAGGCGGCTTCGTAGGCGGTGAAGCTTGACGTGGATGTGCCCGAAGCGTTGAACACGCGGACGATTGCACCAAGACCACCCGAACCAGGACCGGCCACGATACTCGGGGCACCGTTCGCCCCCACGTTGCCGACGGCAACAAACACCCCGCCCGTGAAGGTCGTGTCGAACGCGAAGAAGCTGCTCATCGGTGCTACGGTTTGGCCGTTGAACGTTCGGACTTCCGGCCCGCCACCCGCACCAGGCCCCGTCACGATTTCGGCCGTGCCGTCGCCGTTCGTATCCCCGACCGCAACAGTGACGCCGCCCGTGAAGGTCGGGCTGTAGGCGAAGAAGCTTTGCAAGCCGTTGCCGTTGGCATCGAACACGCGAACGTGCGGCCCGCCGCCCGCACCGGCGCCCGTCACAATCTCCGCTTTCCCGTCGCCATTCAAGTCACCCGCTGCCACAAAAGCTCCACCACGGAACGACGGGTCGTAGGCAAAGAAGTTGGCAATTTGTTCGCCGTTTACGCCGTTGATGATCCGAATCCGGGCGGCCCCGCCGAGGCCCGCAGCCACGATGATGTCATCGGTGCCGTCACCGTTCACGTCAGCCGTGGCAACGCGAACGCCACCCGTGAAGGTCGATTCAAACGCGACGAACTTGAAGCGTGCCACGCCGTTCGCGCCGTAAACTTGGACGTCCGACGCGGCGCCGGCGTCCGCACCGATCGCGTAGAGTTTCGTCGGAAGAGGCGGCACAACCGGCGGAGGAACCGCGACCGTAATCGTGGCCGTGTTCGACGCGGCGCCCAGCGAGAGTGTCGGGTCCACGACGGACGCTTGCGGAATCTGCAACGTGAACGTGCCGTTGCCAGCACCGTTCAACGCAAGCGTTGTTACCGTCACGGTGTAAGTCGTTCCACTGCCCGAGACGCTGGCCGATTTGATCCCCGCGATCGTTCCGCCTGCGACAACATCACTCGCATCGAAGCCGGTCACGGGCGCACTGAACGTGACCGTGAATTGAGCTGTGGTTGCGGCTGTTGTGACGACGGCGGGGCCGACCGGGTTGATCGCTACGCTAATTGGAGCCGGAGGAACGACGGGTGGGACGGCCACCGTGATCGTCGCCGTGTTCGTGGACGCACCCAACGCGAGTGTCGGGTCCACGACCGACGCTTGCGGAACTTGTAGCGTGATCGTGCCGTTGCCCGTCAAGCCGCCGACCGTCACAGTGTAACTTGCGCCACTGCCGGTGATCGTTGTCGTCTTTGTACCGCCGATTGTGCCGCCAAGCACAACGTCCGCCGCATCGAAGCCGGTGACCGCTGTACTGAACGTCACGGCGAATTGCACGGAACTGGTTGCCGTCGTTAGCAGTGCGGAACCAACCGGGTTGATGGACGCACTGATTGGTGCCGGTGGAACGACAGGTGGGACGGCCACCGTAATCGTGCTGGTGTTCGAGGCGGCGGTCAGGAAGCCATCGACGTTGTCGAGTGCGGCTTGGACCGGCGTGCTGATGCTGATGGTGCCGTTACCCGTCAACCCGCTGACCGTCACGACGTAGCTCGTCCCAGACCCCGTGACGGCGACGGCCTTGCTGCCGCCGATCGTCCCGGCTGTCACAACGTCTGTGGCATCGAAGCCGGTGACGGGCTTGGCGAACGTCACGTTGAACTGGACGGACGCCGTTGCCGTGGTCAACGAGCTAGGTCCGACGGGCACGATCGCCACACCCACCGTACTGATCTGGGTGAGATAGCTTGTCACGCCGGCCGCGAAACTGGTTTGAACCAGGGTCGCCACACGCGGCGTCGGGTTCGTTAGGAACGGGCGGAACTCAACTTTGACGTCCGATTGAGCGGGGTTGCCCAGGCCAGTGGGGTTGTCGAAGCTCGCCGTCGCAGACTTGTTGAACGGACCGCTCGCGTCGCCCCACCAGTTGAGCGGGGCGATGATCCGATCGACGGCGTTCTTGCCGAAGGCACCGACTTCGTTCATGAAAATGTTGTTGTAATTCGCCCGAATGATCGAGCCGTCAATGGTTCCCACACCCAAGTTCAAGCCGACGGTGTTGCCGGTGATCGTGTTCCCAACGACGTTCAAATTTGAAACCAAGGCCGGGTTGACCGCGTCGTTAAGAGCAATAATCGCGCTGGAAACGTCCGTTGGCGTAACCGACCCGTTGTTCGCCGTGATGGTGTTGCCGGTGATAAACACCGTCGAGGCGGTCGCCTCAATGCCGTTGTTGGCTAAATTGCCGGCACCGCGTCCGGTGATAATCGTGTTGACAACGCTACCGGGCGTGTTGTTGAACAGAACCCCGTTCCGACCGTAGTTGGAAATGGCGCTGTTGAGCACGTCCAACTTCGTGGCGTTGAACCCGACAATTGAAGCTCCAGAGCTAACGCCTGTTGGCGCGAAGATCGCCCCGCTCACGGCAACCGAGTCGAACGTCGCGGTGACCCCACTCCGAATCACGAACGCCGCCCCGATTTGCTTACCACCACCTTCAAAC
>JAYSXU010000364.1:0-4552 GCA_043716965.1 Fimbriiglobus sp. | reverse complement strand
AAGGAAACAATCTTTGAACACGACACGCACACCGTGGCGACAACGGGCAGCTCGCTGACGGTGTTCGTGGTGCTGGTGATGTTGGCAATCGTGGCGATCGGCGTCGGGTTTTCCGACCTCGGGCCGTGGAAGGTCGCGGCGAGTCTGCTGGTCGCGGGCGTGCAAGCGTTGGTCCTGACCATCTTTTTCATGGATTTGAAGCAAGCAGATAAGTTGACGTGGATGTGCGCGGGGGCGTCCGTGTTCTGGGTGGCCATCATGTTCACGTTCACCCTGACCGACTACATCACCCGGCACCTCGCAGCGTTTTAAGCTGCAAATGAGGGGGCATGACGAGTATTGACAAAAATTGGGTTCAACGCACGGGCGGGGTTGTCACCCTCATTAGCGGGTGCGGCCTCGCCCTACTGCTTGCGGTGACGCTAACTGGGTGTGATGGCGAATCGGACGGGCCGAATGGTTACGATCCGAACTTGCGGTACTCGCTGCGTCAAGATGCGATCGTTCTACAAACACCGAACATCACGCCGGCTGGTCCCGCTCCACTGGGCCTACTCGACGAATCCATCACAACATTGGCAAGCAGTGAGGGTGGCAAGATTCTGGACCCGAAGTCGCTGAGCGTTGAGCAACGAGAACAACTGAAGCAATCACTCGACGCCCTGTTCGGCACGCCCGCAGCACCGAACGCGGTTCCTGGTTTGGAATATACCGCCGAACAACTCGCCTTCGGTAGCCGTGTTTACCGCAAACAATGCGTTCAGTGTCACGGGCTGGAAGGCAACGGCCGAGGCTTAACGGGGTTGACGATTTACCCGCATCCGCGCGACTTTCGACAGGGTCTGTTCAAGACCGCCCTTGGTTCACCCAAGCCGACAGTCGGCACGTTGAAACGGGTGATTCGGCGCGGCGTGGGCGCGATGCAGCCGTATGATTTATTGCCCGAAGTCGAAGTCGATGCCGTGATCGGGTACGTGATCCACCTAAGCGTTCGCGGCGAAGTCGAGTTCGACGCGATGAAACAGATGCTCGATGACAGTTCGGACTGTGACGTGACAACTGCTTGTCACGAGCAGGTGCTGAAACTGAGTCGGCAATGGGCAACCGCCCGTGACGTGCCGCCCGCAAGCAACTTGCCGGTGGATTGGACCGATCCGGCGTATCAGGAATCGGTTCGTCGGGGCCACGATCAGTTCGCCGGTTCACAAGCCGCGAGTTGCATCAGTTGCCACGTGGATTACGGGCGTTCAGAACGTTACCAGTACGACGCCTGGGGCACAGTTGTGCGTGTGCCGGATTTGACGAAGGGCGAGTTTCGTTGGGCACGTGACCCCGCGTTGCTGAACGCTGTGATACGCCGCGGAATCCCTGCCTCGCGGATGCCGGGGAATCCGCTGTTAACCGAACAACAACTTTCGGACTTGGCGAACTTCGTCCGCGAAGTCAGCCAACCCGCCCGATTACCCGCCGACGTGCGAGACCAAGTTTATCGGTCGAAGTAGACCGTTGCAGGATGGAACACCATGACTCCCACTTTCACCCGCCCCGTGCCACGTTGGTTGCGTGTTTGGTCGATTCTCACGGTCATCGTCGCGGCGGCGGTGATCGTCCTCGGCTCGCTCATCACGACGTTCAAGGTCGGCATGTCCGACCCGGTGTGGCCGACCGAACCGTGGTTCCTCATCGTCAACAACCACGTCTGGGTCGAAGAACCCGCACGCGGTTTTTTGATTGAGCATACCCATCGGCTTGTGGCGTGGGCGATTGGCGTGTTCGCCACGGTGCTGGCGGTCGGCGCCTGGGTCGCGGAACCGAACCGCAAGATGCGCTGGATCGGGACCGCTGCAATTCTGTTTCTGCTGGTCGCCTATCTTGGACTTCATGGCGAAATGGGTGCCGCATGGCGGGCACGAAAAGCGGGCGGCGAACTGGTCTGGCCCGTCGGTTCGGCCATCGCGTGCGGCGTTGGTGTTTTCGTGATGGGTGTTGTCAGCGCGATAATGCTCCGGCGGCCCACCATCGGAAGCGCGGTTCGGCTGTTTGCCACACTCGGTTTGGTTGCGGTGATGATTCAAGGGCTACTCGGCGGCTACCGGGTATTCCTCGATCAACTCATGGGTACGCAACTCGCGGCGATTCACGGATCCTTTGGGCAAGTGACGTTCGCCATCCTGATGGGCGTTGCCGTGCTAACCGCGCCACGTCGGGATGGCGATTGCTTGCCGGAGGCTGAACGGGCCAAGTTGCAAACGCTCGGCGTCCTGTTGCCGATCTTGGTCACGTGCCAGTTGGTTTGGGGCGTGTGGGTGCGGCACATGGGTTCGCCGATCGCCCAGCGATTGCACATCCTGACCGCGTTCGTCGTGACGGGGTTGTGCGTGTGGCTGTGTGTCCGCACGCTTTCTTCGCAAGCGAGTCGGAAACAACTCGGGTTTTATGTCTATCATTTGCTAGCCATCATCGCGGTGCAGATTGTGTTGGGTGTCGAAGCCTGGATGGGCAAGTTCGCGGCAAGCGGCCCGTCGGCGATGTTGCCCCCCGAACTTCGCCCCATCACGGAATACGCGGCGACGGTTCGGACGTTGCACACACTGATTGGTGCGGCCCTACTGGCATCCACCGTGGTACTAGCGATTCGGATTCTACGAAAGCCGGTTTCACTCACCCAAGCAGGCGACAAGGAACCGAGTCGCGTTGCCCTGAGCGAAACCATCAAGGCGAAGCGAGAACTGATCGCAGCGTCATAATTCTTCTTCATCCAACTGTGGCAGACATTCCGCCGGGATCAACGCAATGAAAGTGCCAGTCATGGCCGTAATCGAGCCGAGTTCCAACGCCGTGATCGACCCACGACCACGGGCGGCGGACTACCTCGAATTGACGAAGCCCCGCATCGCCGTGATGGCACTCGTCACCGTGGCAGCCGGGTATTTGCTCGGTGCGGCAGAGAGCTTCAACGCGGCGCAACTCTTTCACACGCTGTTCGGTGCGGGTCTCGTCGCCGCTGGTGGAAGTGCGCTGAATCATTGGTTGGAGCGCCACGCCGATGCCAAGATGCGCCGCACTGCGAATCGCCCCATCCCATCAGGGCGTGTGACGCCGTCCGAAGTGTTCGTGTTGGGGACGTTGTTAGCATTCGGCGGTGTGGCCTATTTGTACTTGCTGACACCCCACCCCGGTGCGGCGATTGCTGCCGCGCTGACGTTCATCCTGTACGTCGGGGTTTACACGCCGCTTAAAAGCATCACGAGTTGGAACACAGTTGTCGGTGCATTACCCGGTGCGTTGCCGCCGATCATCGGCTGGTGTGCCGCCCGAAACACACTGACGTGGGAAGCGGTTTCGCTGTTCGCCATCCTATTCGTGTGGCAACTGCCGCACTTCTATTCCATCGCCTTCATGCACCGTGACGATTACGCACGGGGTGGCATGAAGATGCTCCCGGTCATCGAACGACGCGACGGGTTCTACACGGGGCTGGCCACGGCGTTGACAGCGCTTCTGTTGGTGGGTGTGACCACAATGCCGTTCGTGGTCGATGCGGCCCGTTGGGTCTACCTCATCGGCGCGATGCCGTTGGCAGCGTGGTTCTTGTTACGTTGCATCCGATTTGCCCGCGACCGCAATCAGCAAACCGCCCGCACCGTGTTGCGGGGGTCGCTGGTGTACCTCGTCGGTGTGATGGCACTGCTGGTGATTGATGGAATTTTGCCACGCTACCTTACCTGGCTCTGATCGAGGGACGCAATCATGGCCGGAACACTTTCACCAACGGCACCTCCCACGCGGCTTCAACGGCTGACCCGATTGGCCCTCTGCGTGTTCGTGGTCGCGGGCATTGCCTCGTTGCTGGCAGCCATCTTTTTGCCGACGCCGAAGAAGTCAAAACCCGCCCCGCCCGCATCGCCGCCGGGGTTTGTACTGCCGGACTTCACCTTAACCGAGCGGTCCGGCAAAGCCGTCACGAAAGCCGATTTGGGCGGTAAAGTCTGGGTCGCCTCGTTCGTGTTCACCCGCTGCACCGGCCCCTGTCCGAGTGTGTCCGCGACGATGACGAAGCTGCAATCCGAACTCGATCTGGCAAACCAAGTCGATCTCCGGCTTGTGACTTTTACCGTGGACCCGGAACGAGACAGCCCGAACGAACTGAAGAAATATGCCGATACGTTCCGCGCAAATCCCGATCGCTGGTTGTTTCTAACTGGCAAAGAAGACGAGATTCACACGCTGTTGAAGACCGGCTTCAAGATCGGTGTCAACCGATCCACGAACGCCCAACCCGTCGCGGGACAAGAGTTCGACCACAGCACGTACATCACAGTTGTGGATAAGACCGGCACAATCCGTGGCCACTTCGACGGCTACCGCGGTCCAAACGACACGGACGGCGATCGCTACACGGCCAGCATGATCGCGTTGAAGCAACTCGTTGCGGACTTGTTGAAGGAATGATTGCTATCGCGGCGTCTCGACGGGTGGCAAGTCGAAGATGCTGCGGGCGGATTGATCCCCGGACCGGAGATCGCATATGTTACCCAGTCAGGGCCGACTT
>JAYSXU010000363.1:0-1542 GCA_043716965.1 Fimbriiglobus sp. | reverse complement strand
GTATCCCGTGGTAAAAGTTTTAGCTTAATGCCCGGCCTTTTTGACGTCGGGTTTCACGTCATCGACTTTCAGTGCCACGGCAATCGGTTGTGAGGGGCCACCCCGCCCGGCGCTGGACGGCTTCGCTTTCGCATCGTTGGTCGAAGCCACCTGGATCGGGTTCGCCCGAATCGGCAACTTCTTCTTCTCGATGAGCAACTTCATTGCTTGGTCAATCGGGATGATCGCGGTGGTCTTTTTGCCGTCGTCTACCCACATCGTTTCCAGCATAATCTTGCGCTTCGTAATCGGGTCGATGTAGTTCTCAGCTCGCAAGTCTTCGGGGCGAATTTCGTAGGTCGCGCCGACCGCGTTCACGGGCCGCTTGGACCGTAAATAAGGCGGGTCGTTCTTCGCGTCTTCCACCTGCTTCAGGTATTCCAACCGCGGTTGTTTAACTTCCGCGTTCGGGTCGCTGGAACTAATCGCGGCGAACCGATCGTTGATCGACGAGTTCGAATTCTTCGACGCGATCGGATTGGCCACCGGGTCGCCGGGGTTCTTCCCGTAGATGCTGAAGAAAACCACGGTCACGATGGCGAACGACGTCAACACCGTGACGACCACGAACAGGGGAACGTACAAAATTCCCTTGGCCTCGAACTGGTCCGGCTCGTGCCCGGCTTTGACGCTGTTGCTACTGGCACCGGGCGGCTCAGTGTCGTGGTTGGCCGCGCTGGCGCCGGACATCGATACGATGACCTGCGTCAGCGGGCTGTCACCTTTCCGCTCGGGCTTGTGTTCCGACATGTTAACCTCTCCCCAAAGCGTTTAGTGTTGGTGACCCCAGGTCGCCAGGAACTTGCCTTCGCTGTTCGCCGGTAGGATCGGTCGCTTGCCGAGTTCGTGGGCGAACGCCATTCCCCAAATTCCGCCCACCGCCACGATGGCCGCAATCGCCATCGGCACGTGCAACGTCCCGTGTTCTCTTTCAACCGCAGGAAGGATCCACCAGATCACATCGGCCATGCACACAACGATCAACATTCCTGAAAGAAGCCGCATCGCCTTCGGACTGGTCTTCACTTCGCGGAACAACAACACCACGAACGGGATCAACCAGTGGAAGGCCATCAAGAAGTACGCCAAGTACTCCCAGCCGTGGTCGCCCCGCTTGCGGTAGTAGGTGATTTCTTCCGGCAAGTTGCCCGCCCAGATCAGCATGTACTGGCTGAACGACGCATACGCCCACACCATCGTGAGGCCCAGCAGTAGGCTCCCGATGTCGATGCGGAACTTGTCCTTCACGATGGTGAGGACTTCCGTGTTGCCCGCGTTCAAGCTGTAGAACACGAAGATCGAGAACGCGAACGTCGTCAGGAACATGTTCATGCCGTACACGATCGGGAACATGCTGGACGCCCACGTCGGCTCGACCGACATCACCCAGTCGGTCGCCATCATGGTCATGCACAAGGTCCAGACGATGATGCCGGGACCGGCAATCGCACGCAGTTTGTCTTTACCGTCTTGCTGGTCGTCGTCCTCGGCGCGGCGCGCCCA
>JAYSXU010000362.1:0-1544 GCA_043716965.1 Fimbriiglobus sp. | reverse complement strand
CAACCCCGATTCGACGCCCGGAAACGGTTGCGGAATTGGGCGAACTCGTTCGGGAAGCCGTCCGTGATGAGAAGGCACTTTACCCGTTCGGTGGTCGGACCAAGCTTGATTTCGGCTTGCCGCCGACACGGTCAGGGTTTGCGGTCGATTGTCGGGCCTTCAACACGATCGTTGATTACCCGGCACGGGACTTAACGATCACCGTCGGTGCCGGAGTCACGATTGCCGCACTACAAAAAGCACTGGCAGCGGAGGGGCAACGATTGCCGATTGATATCCCCAACCCGGACGAATCCACGCTCGCCGGTGCCATCGCCACGAACACATCTGGCCCGCGTCGATTCCTCCGTGGGACGTTACGGGATGCTGTCATCGGAATCAGTTTCCTGACGGACGTCGGAGTCGAAGTGAAGGGTGGCGGTCGAGTCGTGAAGAACGTGGCAGGCTACGACTTGATGAAGTTGCAAATCGGCGCGATGGGGACGCTCGGAATCCTGACCCAAGTTACCTTAAAAGTCACCCCCAAGCCGGACGACCAAGCGTTCGTCGTGTTCGGCATCAACGCCGCGTCCATCGGCCCAACGCTGGATCGGCTCCATAACTCTGCCAGCCGTCCTGCCGCAATCGAAGTATTAAATAGTGCGGCGGTGCAACAAATTGCGGAGCAGACCGGCATCCCGTTCCCCACGGTCGATCCGTGGCTAATCGTAGCTGGGTTTGAAGAAAAGGCCCCGACGGTCGCGTGGCAAGTCGGCACACTGAAAGACGAACTGAAGGCCGCCCCCGTCCGCAACGTCACGGAATTTCGGGGCGTAGAATGTGACAAGCTGTGGCACGCACTCACCCAGTTGCAATCCACACACGACTCACGGTTCAGCTTCAAGGCGAATGTTCTGGCCAGCGAAGTGGGCCAGTTCCTGAGTACAGCCAGCGCGGCGAATGCGGATTTGATACTCCACGCCCACGCAGGCAATGGCATCGTGTATGGGCATATTCACGCCGAACTGACGGTGGATCAGGCGTCGGCAATACTGGCCAAGCTCACGCCATCGGAACCGGGGAACTTGATCGTGCGGCGGTGCCCCACCGAGTGGAAGTACGTGCTGCCAATTTGGGGCCGATCCCGCCACGAACTCTCAACAATGCAAACCGTGAAGAAGATGCTCGACCCGAACAACGTGTTTAACCCTGGTCGGCTGTTTAAGGTCTAACTCACTACACTCAACAAATATCACTATGATGTCCGACAAAACTGAATTGCCCGTTCTGACGCAGACGGGGCCAAAGATTGATTACGAGTTGTTACTCGATTGCGTCCATTGTGGGCTGTGTACGTCCGCGTGTCCCACGTATGTGGAGAACGGGAATGAAGCGGATTCGCCACGCGGTCGAATCTACCTGATGCGGCAAGTGATTGACGGCGCGCTCGAACTCGATTCCACCGTGAAGGACCATCTCGATCTCTGTCTGAACTGCCGGGCGTGTGAGACGGCGTGCCCGTCCGGCGTGCAATACGGCCGGCTGATCGAACCGTTCCGCGAGTA
>JAYSXU010000361.1:0-4565 GCA_043716965.1 Fimbriiglobus sp. | reverse complement strand
GTTGATCGCGGGGGTGGCCGCCTGTGCGGGCGTGTATATGACCGGCGTAATCCCGAGCGGCAGCAACGAAACCAAATCCGTCGCAACAACGCCGCCGTCGGTCGCCGCACCAAACCCGCAAGCCCCAACTGGCGTAGTCGGTCTCGCGGATGCTCGGGCAATGTTGGCCAGCGGGGATGTGGCACTTGCCTTGCCTGCGTTGGAAGCGGTCGGTGAAAATGCGCCAGTGGACATTGTTGCCGAACGCGGCAAAGCGCGCTGGATCACTCGGGTCCGTGAACTGGCCAATTCGGGCCAAGCGATTCAAGCCGACGATACTAAGCTTGTCGCTGCCGTCGCGGATTTACAGGCTATTGTTGATTCCAAAGAACCACTCAAGACGGACGCAGAGAAGCAAATTGCCGTCGAATCCGCGCTGCGATTGGGCCTCACGAAGGAACTCGCCAACGACATCCCCGGCGCGATCAAAATCTACAGCGATGCCGCAACCCGCTTCCCCGCCGCCAAACAAGTTTTCCAAACGTCGCTGAACCGCTTGAAGGCGATGCAAGCCAACGGCACGCGCGCCAGCCTCACTCCCCGCCAAGCCCACGAACTCGCCGAAGTGGCCACGGTGTCGTTGCTGCTGTTTCAGGCCGATGTTCCGGACGCCAAGAAGCCGACGACGGACGAACCCGGTTTCCTGTTCTGGGATGCAATTACCCAGGCCACGGCCCAACAGTACAGCACGGCCATCGCGTCCATCATCAAAGCCAAAGCCGCGCACAACGACCGCCGCCTGAAGAACGCCGGTCGGGGGTTGAACCCGCTCTCCGACCCGTTGGAGCAAATCTTCCTGCGCACCTGTGACGACCTGAAAGACTACTGGTCGCTCCGCCAACAACTCTACGGCCACCCCACCGCCGGGCCGCTGTTCACCAAGTCCGGTATCCCGGCGGGACTCGACTCCCTGACGAAGCTAGCAAAGTCGGACGACACACTGATGCCGAAGATCACAGAACTGACTAGCAAGCTGAAAGCGGCAATGGACGAAGCCACAACGGCTGGGACACAGAAAGAGACGGCGCTCAAAGAGTTGACCGATGCGAAAGAGACGATCAAGATTGTGTCGAAAGAACACCGGGATTTGCGTGACCAAAACGAGCAGGCTGCCATCAAGTTGGCGCAATCCGAAGCCTTGTTCAGCGGACTCGTCAGCACCCTGAAAACCAACAAGCTCGTTGACGAAAAAGACGATACCGCGACCATCATGAAGAACCTGCCCGCCGTTCTAAGGAAACTTGCCGCAGCCAGTTCCAGTACCGATGCCACGAAAGCGGCGGAAGCGCTGTTGGCCGCGAAGAAAGACGTGGACGCGGCTCAGTTGGCTGCGAAAACCGCTGACGACAAAGTGAAGGCCGTCGAAATCCAGATGACGGCAGCGACGGTCAAAGCCGAGAAGCAACTGCAACAGGCGAACGCCGTGATGAAAGAACTGGAAGGCAAAGTGGCAATGGAAGCGAAGAAAGCAACCGATGCCGCCGCCGCCCAGACCGCGATGATGAAACAACTCGAAGACGCGAAGGCGAGGACGACGCAGGAACTCGTGGCCCTCCGACAGCAGAACGCGGACCTCGTGCGTCAACGGCAACAAGTCGAGAAGACCGCCGCCCTCCAACTCGAAGACCTCGACCGCCGCGTCGCCAACGCCCGCAGCGGGATTTCCGTCCCACTGAATACCTCCGAGTCGATCGCACGGGACCGGGCCGTCGCGGTCTATAACTCCGGCATCCAACTCTACTTCGCCAACCGCTTCTCCGAAGCCGAAGCGGAGTTCGCCAAGGCTACCCAGGCCGACCCGAACGACGCCCGCTACTGGTACTTCCTCGGCCTAGCCCGGTACGCCCAAGGCAATCCCGACGCCGCCGAAGCCTACAAACGCGGCGCGGAATGCGAATCCCGCAACCAGCCCAACGCCCGCGACATCAACGCCGCCCTCGAACGAGTCCCCCGCACCGCCAAGCAAACACTGGCGGCGTACCGGCCGTAAGTGGGTCACGCCCACTCACGGACCGGACGCCCAGGTCTCGTAACACTTGAGCAGGTCCGCAGGGTCGTCGAAGATCGCCACGCACCCCGCCTTGCGAAGCCCGTCCGCCGGGAACCCGCCGCACAGAACCCCCACGGTCCGGAGACCGGCCTTACCCGCCGCTTCCGCGTCGTATGGGGTGTCGCCGACGGCCACCACGGTCGCCTTGTCGGGGTCGCCCAGCTTCTCCAGCGCGGCCAGGAAGATGTCCGGGTGGGGCTTGGATTTGTCGGCGTCGTCGGCGGTCGTGTCGCCCTCGACGAGGTCGCCGATCCCGAGGGTTCGCCTGTACTCATCGACCTCCTGCCGCGTGCCCGACGACGCCAAGACCACGCGCCGCTTGTCGGCGCGGAGTCGCTCGAAGAGCGCCTTGACCTGGGGGAACGGGCGGACAAGCGGGAGGTACTTCTCCTTGAAGTGGCGGCCCCGTTCGGCCAGGATTTCCTCCCCCCGTTGCGTTAGGAGTGCCGCGGGCACGAAGACAGGCAGGAGTTGGTCGCCGCCCTTGCCGATCTGGCCGCGCACTTGCTCGAACGGAACCTCAATGCCGTACCGGGCCAGGGTCTCCTGCCACGCCTGGGCGTGATAGTCCACGGAGTCGAGTAGTGTGCCGTCGATGTCAAAGATGATCGTTCCGGGCATGGCGTTGCACTCGCCGGGTTAAATTCTGGGGTGTAATTTCGGGCTAGGGTTGTAGCAGCTTTTGTGCCGCCCGACTGCGCCCCCAGGCCCGGTCCGGTCATGCACGGGGATATTTTCACAGATGCGAGTACAATAGCGCCGCAGACCGAACTTGCTTGCCGTCCACAGGAGTTGCTATGAGACCTTCCGTTGCTGCCCGTTTCCTTGAGTTCACCCGGCCGCTCGAAGGCACCGTGGAGTACATGTATGTCGATGTCAAGGGGCTTGTGACCATCGGCATCGGCAACCTCATCGACCCGATCGGGATGGCCTTGGCCTTGCCGTTCGTCAAGAAAGTGGGCGGCGCGGCGACGCCGGCCGAGATTACCGCCGAGTGGACCCTGATTAAGGACGCTGACAACAGTAAGCAACTCAAGACCAAGGGGCACACGGCTTGCACCGCGCTCACCAAGTTGAAGTTGACCGACGCGGCCATTTTGGACCTCTGCACCCGGCGGCTGAACTCGAACGAACTGGAACTCAAGAAAGTGAAGGAGTTCAAGACGTTCGACGAGTGGCCCGCCGACGCCCAGCTCGCACTCCAGAGCATGGCGTGGGCGATGGGGGAGGCGTTCGCAGCGGGCACCCTGTGGCCCAGTTTTCGCGCCGCGTGCGCCACGATGGACTTCGACGGCGCCGCGGACAACTGCAAGATGAACGAGTCCGGCAACCCCGGCCTCATCCCGCGGAACCGCGCCGACGCTCACCTGTTCAAAAACGCCGCCGCGGTGCTAGCCGGCGAGGCCGACCAGTATTACAACCGCGACACCTTGTACTACCCCCTCGTTCTCCTGAAGCCCACCGTCATCACGCCCTGATGCATCGTCGGCAATCCGAACGGCGGCACTAACTACCGGCAAGGGTAGACCGGCTCCGCGATCTCGACGACTGAACCGTCGTGCCATCCCTTACCTTGCCGAACCTCTGAGGTGTTTGTTGTGTCTGTGGCGGAACATTCGTGTCGCCACTTTGGCGATCAGATTTTGTTCGCTGCGAGAGGTCGGAATTGTGAATTTGGTTACGGAGCTTTACACCGAGCAAGTCAAAGTTTGGCCGAATGAAGGCCGGCACATCCTCGCGCAATTTGACGATGACACCGTCATCGTGTACCAAGCGTACCGCCCGGCGATCGGTCGATTTGCGGCCACGAATGGCGTGTTCGGCGGGGAGTTCAGCTTTACGCGGATGAGTTGGGTGAAGCCGAACTTTCTGTGGATGATGTACCGCTCCGGATGGGGCACCAAGGAGAATCAAGAAGTCACGCTCGGACTACGGATTCGTCTAGGCTGACCCGCGCATTGCGGCGAAATTACGGCTTCCGGAATAAAGTAGACAGCACCGCATGGATTCGATGTGATAGACGTGCTCGACCCGAAACCGACAGGTCTTGTATACCCGGAGGGCCGCAAATGTTTGCCGTACTTGACGTGATTGACTTCGCCTTGATCGCTTTGATCGTGAGCGTTTTTGCATCCGGTTCGGCGGTCTACGGCATGTTCAACAAGTCGGATGCCCGACGTTTGACCCGATTGGAAGCGAAGCTCGACGCGATCATGAAGCATTTCAACCTCCAATACACGCAACCATCGGTAGGCGAGTTGTCCGACGAAGCCAAGGCGCTGGCCGACCAATCCCAGACGATCGCCGCGATTAAACTCCATCGTGTGCAAACCGGCGCCAGCCTTGGCGATGCGAAACAAGCAGTTGAGGCGTATTTGGAAGGGCAACGAAACGGAAAGGGTGATCGGTAACGGGTCTATATCATGGGATGTATTGACTCAGTGACACGCACCCAGAGTATCTCATGGCGGAACCG
>JAYSXU010000037.1:0-6444 GCA_043716965.1 Fimbriiglobus sp. | reverse complement strand
CGTACATCAGTCTGCTTGAAAATGACCACAAGTCGCCCACGGTAGACGTTCTCCACCTGATCTGCGATGCCCTCGGGATCGCCGCTTCCGAACTGTTTGCTCGGTCGAACGTATCCGTCAACTGCGTCGAACACCAGACGCGGACGATCTCACGTCAGCCGACTGATGGAATCCTGGCCCGTTCTCGTTGCCGATTCTCGCTTTCATTGTTGAAGGGTCGCTGGGTCGGATCGCGCTCGGTTCGCAAATTGATAAGAGTCCCGGCAGGCGGTCTGCGGGTAGCACACCGGCCACGCGACCTTACCAATGGCAGCAGTCAACACCACGACACTTCAGCGGCTCTTGGACGACGCTTCGCTCCATCGGGACGAGGTGTATGCCGAGCTTTTGTTTCGGGCCTGCGACCGGCTCCGGGTGCTGGCCGGCAAGGGGCTTCGCGGCTTCCCAGCCCTGCGGCGGTGGGTCGAGACGGACGACGTGCTGCAACAAGCGATGCTCAGACTTCATCGTTCTTTACAAGAGGTCCGACCTTCGACGGTCGGCGACTTCTTCGCCCTGGCTGGGTTGCAGATTCGGCGCGAACTGCACGATCTCCATCGCCACCACTTCGGCCCGGAGGGAGTGGGCGCGAACCACCACACGGATGGCCACGGCAAGTCAGCCGACGACGTGAACGGGCCACTCCTTGCCGTGGAAGACGATGCCGACATGCCTGTCGGCTGGGATCGCTTTCACGATCTGGTCGAGGCTCTTCCCGAAGACGAGCGGGCCGTCGTGGACTGCCTATTCCTCAGCGAACTGACTCAGGAAGAGACGGCCCACGTTCTCGGGGTGTCGCTGAGAACCGTCAAACGGCGGTGGCAGTCTGCCCGAATTTGGCTGCAAGCGGCCATCGAAGAGGAAGCGTGTCCCCATGACCGATGACGACAAGATTGCCGACTTGCTATTGTCGTGGGAAGAGGCCCGAGAGCGCGGCGAGTCGATCACCGCCGAGGAACTCTGCGGCGATTGCCCCGAGTTGCTCGACACACTTCGGGAGCGCATCCGGCTACTGAAAAACGCGGAATGGATGAGGAAGCCCTCGGCAGTTGTCCCTGACAAGCCGCGCACCCTTGCCGAGCGGTACTCGCTTGAGACGCTGATCGGCAGCGGCGGGTACGCGCAGGTCTGGCGTGCCTACGACCTGCAACTGCACCGCCACGTCGCCGTCAAGGTGCCGAAGCCGAGCCGAACGCTCACCAATGAGCAAGTCGAGGAAGTGCTGACCGAGGCCCGCCAGATCGCCCGGCTGAGGCACCCCAACATCATTACGGTGCATGATGTCGTCAGAGAAGGGGCGGGGTTCTTCCTCGTCACCGACCTGATCGACGGCGAGACGTTGGCCGACCGACTGAAGCGTGGGCCGCTGCTGCCCGCTGATGCCGTGAGGCTGCTGGCCGAGGTTGCCCGTGTGATCGACTACGCACACGGCCAGGGCGTGATCCACCGCGACCTGAAACCAGCGAACATCTTTCTCGACAAGGCGGGCCGACCGCACGTCGGCGATTTCGGCCTTGCACGGTCCCGCGAAGACTTGATCGACGGCAGCGACCGGCGGGGGACGTTGGCCTACAGTTCGCCGGAACAACTGGAAGGAAAACCACTCGACGGACGAAGCGACATCTGGAGTCTCGGCGTCATCCTGTACGAGATGCTGACGGGCAGACTGCCCTTCGCGGACGACAACCCGGCACGGCTGCGGCAGACGATCCTCTCGGGTGCGACTCCCGCGTTGCCCGGCGTTCCCGAACCTCTGTCCGCAGTCTGCCTGCGCAGCCTCGCCCAGAAGCCCGAAGACCGTTTCGCCCGTGGGAATGATCTGGCGGTGGCACTCGAAGCCGCAACCGCCCGGCACCGCTCACGCCGATGGCTGATCCCCGTTGCAGTAGTTGCCGCCGTCGCAGTCGGGCTGACGATCTACTTCATCCGTCCTTCCAAGAAGGGTCGAACGCCACAACCCGACTCGCCTGCTGTCGTGGCCAAGACGGACGAGGTGATCCCGACCGAGATCGAACCCAAACGCGAACCCGTCGCCGAGCCGACCAAAGAGAAGCCGCCGCGACCGCCCGTCCGCGTACTGGAAGGTCACACGTCTGCCGTCCGCAACGTGCAGTTCCGCACCGGCGGTTGGATCGCCTCGACCGACGAAAGAACGTTGCGGATTTGGCCTCCGAAAGGCGAAGCCGAGGTGGTTGAACTACCATCGCCCCCGACAGCGTGCGTGTTCGGCCCGAATGGGTACTCGCTTTTCACTGGTCACGAAGACGGAAAGGCTCGTCAGTGGTGGATCGGCCCCAAGACGGGGGACGAGCGAACCGCAGCGTGGGTGTCCTGGGCGATAATGCCGACGACGACCCAATTGCTGTTGCAGCCGTTTCTCGCTGACCAACTGCGACCGTTGCTCCTGCGGACCTGGGAAGGCGACGGCACTCCGGTGCAAGCCCTCACGGTTGCGCCGAGCGGCAAGTGGGTTGCATGGACGACGCGCAAGACTCTCTTCGCCTGGGACGTGCCTGGGAACCGTTCAGCACCGCCACAGGACAAGCCCGACCAACCGACCGTCGCTCTGTACTTCGTGATTGAACCGCCGTTCGCACCGGATGAGCTTCTTTATTTCGGCACTAGCAAGGGCGAGGGGCGAATCCCTGACGTGGCGATCTCGAAGCTCCTCCCGCTGAAGAACGAGGTGATCTTCTCGTTCCGCAACCGGCCCAATTTCGGCACCACGCCTGGGACGCAGCACATCACCGCCCACGGCAAATCAGGGCTGATGGTGATGACGCTGGAGGCCGGATTGCTGGCGTTTGGACAAACGGAGGATGGCAAGTCGTTCCACATCCTCGCTCAACTCGGTCACGTCATGCCCGGCACTCGCCGGTCGGCAGTGCATCCTGACGGCAAGAGGGTACTCAGCTACGGCAGTGAAGGCACCGTCTGCGTCTGGGAACCGAAGACCCAACGTCAGAAAATCATCTCGGACCCACACTCAGCGTTGATTACCGACGTTGCCGTTAGCCCAGACGGGACACAGGCCGTGACAGGCTGCCGCGAAGGGAAAGTTCGCGTCTGGACGATTCAGACCGAGAAGTAGATCGGAAGGGAGATGTCAGCTTCGGAACAAGCTGCCTTTTGTCGGGGTTGACTTGTCCGAAAAGCTCGAACGGGCCGAAACAGTCGGCGAATACCACGAATGGTGGTATTAACTTGTAGATTGCCGTCGGTGAGCTGAAGAGGCTGGAAAATCGTCACTGGCAAAAGTGGGCGCGACCCAGAAATTTCCGGCACGTTAGCGAGATGTTATTAGCTCGATGGCGTCAACGCCAAACGCGACACCTGACGTGGCCGATAACACCCGAGTAAATCCTCTCGCTTGCGTTTCCGACAAATTCCCGTCTTTCGCCCAACGACCTATCAAAGTGGGAATACGCGGTGCTGGCGTTCTCGGCGAGCGCCAGCACCACAATGACTTCACGCCTTCGGAGATCGCTGCCATCGGGAGCGAACGCGCCGGCGGCTCGACGGGCAGTGGTAAGGCAAACTTTACACGACGAGGGCAAGACCCGTGTGATCGCCGACTGAGCCAATCCAAGTAAGAGGCAGATGCGGAGTCAATTCGACTCAGCCTCTCCGCGTTTTTTGTCGCGGACGTTGAAAACGTAGTTCAGCACCGTGTCATCAATGATCGTGTTCTCTGATCGGGCGTCTTCAACGAGTTCGTCGGCGACCCGGTACAGATCCTCGTCGGTCGTGTCGGCGGTCGTCGGGGATGAACCGGGAGGGCAGCCGCAGCACGTCGATTTAATCGCCGCACAGCACGCCCTGCGGAGTGATCTCCCAAAGGACGCCGTCCGACGACTCCCAGACGCAGTGGCCGGCTTGGTTGTTCGATCAGACCACCGACCTCGGGCAGACAGCGCCAGCCCCAGACGGCCCTGTCGTCCTCACGGCCACATTTCCCTGTATTTTCAGCACTTTCTACCGTCACCGCACGTCTTAAGTTCGGGACGCCGTGAAAAGGTCGACAAACCTACACGTCCTCCCACGGGCCATCTCAGAAATCGTGTCGAGAACGGAGTTCAGGCTGGTTTTGAACGCAATTTGCGCTGACGACTTGGCCACCTGTGCCGCAGCAGAAGAGTTGCAAACCTGCAATGGTGTGGCACGGAACGACATGTCCCGAGTACAACGTGGCTTCAGTCTGCCGTTGAGTGTGAAAAGCTGGTCCGATGTCGGGTCAGCCATCGGCGGACGGTTTCCTTCGAGACGTTCACTTTTTCCGCGATGAGAGCGATGCCGTCCCCGGCTTCGTGCAGATCGAGAATGCGTTGGATCGTGCCGAGGCTGATGTTCGCGCCGCCCTTCTTTTCCGAAGCGGGGAAAGGGTCTTGAACGCCCCCAAACACCGGCTCCAGCCACTCGGCCAGTTTGCGAATCATCGCATGCAGGTCGGCCCAGCGTTCGTTGGTGTAAGCGTTCAGGTCGCCCTCGACGGGTTCGCCGTGGCTCAGGAATAAGTCGGCGAGGTAGTCGCCGTCACTTTGACCGGCGTTCTGGCGAATCCAGTTGGCCGACGTTTTTCGCAACTTGTTAAACGAGAGTACCCGGAAATCGGGGTGATCTTTGCGGACACGCTTGATAAGCCGGTTCCAGGCATTGGCGATCTGCGTGTTGCGCTGCCCCTCGAACTTCAATTGCTTACCCAGCTTCGTGAGGACGAGGAAGGGTTCGCCGGAAGCCGGTCGATATCCCGTCAACCACTCAATCGCTCCAACCGCCGTGGGCATCTGCCACCATTCGCCGTAGACGGTGGTCTTGTCACGAATCCGCATGACCCACGAATCCGCATCGGTCGAATCCAGATGGAGTTCCTCGGCGTGCGGGTGCTTCGTGCGCAGCAGCACTTCGTCCCGGCGGACGGTGGCGACCTCGGCTTGTCCGAACCCCATTGCCAGAGCCAGCGCCATCAAGCAACGCTCCCACGGTGTGGCATAGGCCCAGAGTGTGGCGAGTTCGGGTTGCTTGTACGTCGCTACCCGAACCAGGCCGGACTTCTCCGCGATCTTTTTCACCCGCACGGGCTTGACGGCGTAGTCGCGGGGCTTCTCCCACTGGAACTCGTCGGAGTCGTGCAGCCAGTTGATGAAGACTCGGAACTCATTGATCACAGCCGTGGCGTAGCTCCCACTGATCGGCGTGTCGGTTGGCTTCCCGCCCGGCGACTTCTTGAAGGGTCGGGCGGCGATCACTTCGAGTAGGGTCGTGATCATGGCGAGTTTGTTCAGGGTGGCAAGCCGCAAGTCGGGCATGTGGTCGGCGCAGAACTCGATCTGGTCGATCTTGACCTGACCCCAGTCGGTGAGCCGCGACTTGTCGCCGATGAGGTAAAAAGGGTTCTTGCGCACCGCCGCGACGTAAGCTTTAATCGCTTCATGCAGCGTGTGCGAGCCACCCGATTCGAGGAGTTCTCGACCCATCGAGATGTACTTCTCGGCTTCCTGCCGCCGAAGGCGACCGCCTTCTTCCTCACTGGCCTTGTCTCGCATCGCCAATCGCACGCCTGGGACGATGGCCTGCCAGTCGGCGAGGATGCCGACCGCGATGTCTTGGAATTCACCGGCCTCGATCTCGACGGAGATACTCGATTCGCCCGCCGCGACCTCGGTGGCGATGTCCAAGCCGACTTCGTCCCAGATGACAGGCTCGCCCATCTCACGGGCTAAGGTTGCGGAGTGCTTCCACAGGCTACGGATCATGGCGACCCGCTGGACGGCGGCGCTCTCATCCCGTCCGAGGAAGAACTTGTGCTGTTGGTTCGATCCCGGTTTCTTGTACCCGACGAATGCGAAATAGCGACCGTCATCGAGTTGCTTGAGTTCCTTCATGGCGCATCCCCTTTCCCCATACACGCCGGTCGAATCGGTGTCTCGGAAACTCGAAGGGGGGGGTTGGCCTGATTTCAGACCAATTTCAGACCAGTTCAGACCAGAATACCCAAGATTGGAAGTGTGGAAAACGACGTAAACCCAATGAAAAAAGCCACTTGCGATTACTCGCAAGTGGCTTTTGAATGGAGGCGCCGGGAATCGAACCCGGGTCCCGTGGCACTTCAATGCTGGCGTCTACGTGCGTAGCCCGTCTATTCCTGGGGCCTACCGTATGGCCGCCCCATGTTTGCTTGCCCAGACTCCGGCAGACAGGGTTCTGGGTAAACTATCGGTCAGCTTTTTTAGCAATCACCGCCACCGAGGCGAACCGGTTGCCCGGTTCTCAGGTGTTCGCGAGCCTGACTTGGCGTCCGCAGGGCAGTCTTTCAGGCGAAGACTGACAAACGGGGCTTGAAGTAAGTGTTACCTTACGCAGCCAAAGAGAACTGCGTTTCTGCAGTTATCATTTGATCGGATTTTT
>JAYSXU010000360.1:0-1550 GCA_043716965.1 Fimbriiglobus sp. | reverse complement strand
GACTGAACTTTTCCGTCTTGGCTTTGGTTGTGACCCGTGGTTGGGTCCGCCGCGAATACGAGTTGCCACCGGACACTTGTGGAACGAGTTCGTTGATTTTCAGTGAAAAGCTAACGCCGTTATCGACCTTCTCGACTTCGCCAACGACCTTGCTGTAATCGACAAACGCACCCCAGTCGATTTTGTCAGAGGTGCCGGTTTATCGGAGGCGGCCGGCTTTTTGTCGTCCGCCGCAATCAACGCGGTGCAACCCAGCACCAGGGCGGTCAGGGCAAGAAATTTCGCTGCAAAACGAGTCATGATGCACCTTGGCAAGTCGCAGTGATCGGGAAGTGGGGAGCAACGGAACTGTAGAAGATTAGTTGCTCGTGGTGGGAATGAGTTCCCATAAACATGAAACCCCGCCAACCGGGCGGGGTTTCGTTGAATTCAGCACGGCCACGATCAGGTGCCTGGCGTGCGACCGAACGTCGAGTACTTCGGCATCACCGGGACGAACGAGTTCGGGTACCGCGTCGAAGGGTAAAGCGACGGCAAGGGTAGGCCACCGGGTTGCGTCGTGGTTTTAGGTTCGGGCTTCCGGCCGAGCAAACTATTGAACGTCCGCACGAAACCGTTGTCGTCGATCGTGTTGGCCACCACGCGGCTAATGATGCGACTCGTCCCGGTGAAAATGTTCGCGGCCGCGTCGGCGGGCTGCACGATCGCCTTGTTGGTGTCGATCGGCTTCGCACTAATCTGTGCCGACGCACTGCCCGCACTCAGCATCACAATCCCGCCCACAACCACCGCCCAAGTTCCTAAACTGCGCATCGTGCCCCCTCCCTGAGTTCCCCACTAAAATCTGGGGGACAATACCATTGCGGTACGGCGTGTCAAGAATTATTTTTGTGGCCGATCGTTTCTATTGCTTCGTTCTCGTTTCGAGGTGATCCCGATGGCGGAGCCGATTGCGTTTACAAACACCTTTTGCGTGCCTGCCGAAGACATTGGCCGGATGGACCACGTGAGTAACGTCACGGTGGTCCGGTACGTCCAGGACGTGGCGGCGATGCACTGGTTGTCGGTTGCGCCGGACGACGTGAAGGCCAAGTTCGTTTGGGTGGTGCGACGCCACGAAATCGACTACTTCAAGCAACTCCTGTTGGGCGACGAACTCGCCGTCCGCACCTGGGTCGGGGAGATGTCCGGTGCGAGTTGGGATCGGCACACCGAAATCGTTCGCCAGTCAGATTCGGCAGTCGTCGTTCGCGCCCGAACGGTATGGGTGCTGATCGACCCGGCTTCCGGACGCCCACGTCGGGTCGATCCGGCCTGGGCGAATTGGCTGATGAAATAGCGTGTCATTTGCCGTGCCGCGAACTGTATAATCAGCACATGTTCAAGAGCCGATTCCGCTTCCTCTCCGGGTGTTTCATGATTGCCACGACTCTGTTGTTAGCAGGCTGGATTATTTCGCAACCTGCGGCGCCGCCTGCTGTGCCGCTTTGGAATGGGAAAGCACCGCTCGCCATGGGGGATGGCGTGACGGACAAACCCACGCTCACGGC
>JAYSXU010000359.1:0-4574 GCA_043716965.1 Fimbriiglobus sp. | reverse complement strand
AAATCGTCTACGAGCACAAGCTCGTGGTGAACCCGACGCAAAAGCCCGGTGATGTGTTGTTGAAACTGACTGAGTTCAAACTCACCGTTTGCGATGCCAATAACTGCTTCCCGCCCAAGAAGCTGATACCGGAGGCGAAGCTAAAAGTCCTCCCCGGTCCTGCCGTGCCGGTCGCCGCGGAGTTTGCGGACGAAGTGAAAAAAGCCCTCGGCGGGTTGTAACAGAATTGAAGAAGCTGGTATCTCATCTTGTGGCCCACGGAACACCGTGGGTCGCTTGCTTCCCATCCGCTGACCACTCGGGATTCGCTGATGCGTTACTTGCTCTCGGTCTTCACTGTCACCCTGTTGTCACTGACTCCGCTCGTCGCGCAGGATTTTCCGTACAAGCTGCCCGGCGCTGGTGGTAGCAAGGCGAAGTCGTTCGCGGACGTGGCGGACCTCATCACGACGATTGAGCCGCCCCAGGCGAAGCGCGGGCAAGTGGTGACGTTCAAGTTGACGATCGCGCCGAAGCCGGGTTGCCATACGTACCCCATCACCCCGCCGGAATCCCAGGACAGCCGCAACAAGGTCGTGTTGCCCCGCAAAGGTAACGTCATCTTCGTCGGGGAACCACGTGACCCAGCTGGTTGGAAAGAAAAGCCCGCTGCGGAATCGGGCAAGACCGACCGCTACTACCCGAACGCCGTCACCTGGGAGTTCCCCGCCGTCATCGCGCCGAACGCAACACCGGGCAAACAGACGGTAATACTGACCGGCTCGCAACTCCAGGCGTGCAACGCGAGCAACTGCTTCAACACGAATCGCAACAGTCCGCCCAGCGCCGAGGTTGAGATTCTGGATGGACCAACGGCGAAGGTGCCGGACCAGTATGCGAAGGAAGTGAACGCCGCGATCGGTGAAGTCGCACCGGCGCCCGCACCCAACCAAGTCGCACCACCAACGCCGCTTTCCGCAACACCATCAACCGGAACGATTACGAAAGCACCAATCAGCCCGGATCAGCACAAGGCGAACCTCGATTCGCTCGAAGCGGCGATTGCGAAGACGCCCGTGTCAGTGCAAGGCGGCTTCGCGGGGTTGTTGCTGGCCGCCGTGGTGTGGGGCTTTATTTCGCTGGTCACGCCGTGCGTGTTCCCGATGATCCCGATTACCGTAAGCCTGTTTTTGAAGCAGAGCCATCAGTCCGCGAGCAGCGTTTTGAAGCTGGCGTTGATCTATTGCTTGACGATCATCCTCGTCCTCGGCTCGTCGGCGGTGTTTCTGCTCGCGGTGTTTCGCAAGCTCAGCGTGGACCCGGCGATGAACATTTTCCTCGGCGTGCTGTTCATCTTCTTCGCGCTGTCGCTGTTCGGGATGTACGACATTTCGTTGCCGAACTTTCTGTTGCGGTACACGGAGAAGAAGCGGACCGGCGGCGGCACGATTGGCACGGTGTTCGGCGCGCTGGCGTTCAGCATCGTCAGCTTCACCTGCGTCGCGCCGTTCCTCGGCGGCTTCGCTGGGCTGGCTGCGAGCGGCAATTACAGCACGTTCGAGTTAGTGACCGCGGGCGTGGTGTTTGCGACCGCGTTCGCCTCGCCGTTCTTCGTGTTGGCGATGTTCCCGAGCCTGATTAAAACTTTACCGAAGTCCGGGGGGTGGCTCGACACCGTGAAGGCGGTCATGGGCTTCCTCGAACTCGCCGCCGCGTTCAAGTTCTTCCGCACCGCCGAAATCCGCATCCTCGATCGCCCGGAGTTCTTCACCTACGATGTCGTCCTCGGCGCCTGGGTCGGCATCGCGCTGGTGGCCGGCTTGTACATGCTGAACCTGTTCCGCCTACCGCACGACGAAGAAAAGCCCAACGTCGGCGTGGTACGAATGCTCATCGGCCTCGTGTTCATCGGCACCGCGTTCTACTTGTTGCCGGGGCTGTTCAAAACCGGATCGAACCAATCGCAACGCCCCAACGGCAAAGTCTACGCTTGGGTGAACGCCTTCCTGCTCCCCGAACCCGCCGAACCGGGTGCGAGCGACGAACTGCCGTGGGGCAGCGATTTGAAAGCCGCCGTCGATCAGATTACGAAGGCCAAGGCGAGTGGCGTCCCGGTGGCCAAGCCGTTTATTTTCATCGACTTCACTGGGAAAACTTGCACCAACTGCAAGCTCAACGAGAACAAAGTCTTCCCGCTCCCCGGCGTGCGGTCGTTGCTCCAGCAATACACCCTCGTGCAGATGTACACCGACGAAGTCCCCGGCACCTTCTACGCCAAGCAACCAACCGATGCCGACCGCGACCGCGAAGCCGCCCACAACTTGCAGTTCCAAGAAACGATGTTCGGCACCCAGCAACTCCCGCTGTACGTGATCCTCGACCCACAAGCGGACGGCAAAGTGAACGTGGTCGGAGTTTACGACGAGGGGGTCATCAACGACGTGCCACGGTTCGTGGAGTTTTTGAAGAAGCCGTTGGAAAAGAAGTGAGTGTTGAAAAGCCCATGAACCCACAAAGCCCATGAACGATCGTTCATGGGCTTTCTTCGTCCTTACAGCACCCCGACCCCAAACCCATCGTCGCTGCGCGCTTTCACGCTTTCGCCGTCCACGGGCTGGCCCATGTGCGGGGCCTTTTGGCCGGGTTGGTGAGGGCCGTGGGCCTTGTATTGTTTGCCCATTTCGACGGCGACGGTGCCGTAGCTGATGGCGGCATCGGCTTCTTCGTAATCCGAATCGTAGTCGTCGTAGCGGCACAGATAGCCGGGTAGCCGCGAGCGGTCCTTTTCGTCAAAGTACGCGCGGACGACGGCGGCTTGAACTTGTTCACGGGAGCTAGCGTGAATCGGGTGGGCGATGTCCGCGTGGAGTTTTGCGCGGCCTTCGGCGGCGCGGAGCGCGCGGTTCTCGTCGAGGCGGGTGCCGCATTGGTTGCAGAACCGCGACCGGAGGTGATTTTTGCTGCTGCAACCCGTGCAGCGGTCCGTCAGCTTGCGGCTGGGCATGGCGACAAACGTGCCTTTGGTGCCTTCGATGATCTTCAAATCGCGCACGACAAACGAGTTGTCGAACGTGACCGAGCAGAAGGCGAGCAGCCGCTCATTGTTTTCTTCACACAACTTGATGCGAACTTCCGTGATGACCACCAGCGTACTCCTTTGAAAAAGTAACCTCAGCGAAGTGACGAGCTATCGTAAAGACCGCGGACGACGAACGTGCGAGACGGCGCCTCCGACGGTGGGGTTGTTCGATCAAAGTGACCTGCGACCCGGACGGCGTCCGCGTGGTCCCGACACAATGCAAACACACTCGATCCACTTCCGCACACCATTGCCCCGAGCGGCCCGCACGCAGTCAGCCGCCGGTGGATGGCTTCCACAAGTGGTTCCGCCGCGAACGCGGATGCTTGTAGCCGGTTGTGCAGGTTTTGTGCAATCGCATCTGGATCACCGGACCGCAGCGCCTTGCGAATCGCATTCCCGGACAACGGATGAGTCGGCACCACGACCCGTTTATAAACCTCGGCGGTGCTAAGCCCGACCGACGGTTTCACGATGACAAAATGCAATTCCGTGCCGACGACTTCGGGTTCGACGACTTCGCCACGTCCGATACACCATGCCGCAAGGGGCGTGAGAAAGAACCCGACATCGGACCCGACAACCGCCGCGACTTCCAGCAATCGTTCGTGGGGCAACCGAAGATTCCAAACCCGATTCAGCGCCGCGATCGTGAGGGCAGCATCGCTCGAACCCCCACCCAAACCTGCCGCGTGCGGAATCCGTTTCACCAATCGCATCACGGCGCCCTGGGACGTCCCCGTCGCCTGCCGGAGTTTCTCGGCGGCCTTGTAGACCAAGTTCGCGGGGCCGGTCGGCAATTCGGGTGGATCGCAAACGAGACTCAGTTCAAACTTTGGGCTTCGCCGCACTTCGAGGGTATCGAAAAGATTGATAGCGAGCATCAACGTTTCGATCGCGTGCAAGCCATCGACACGTTTGCGTAGCACTTCAAGAAACAGATTGACCTTGGCGGGTGCGTAAGCAACGAACGCATCCGGTCCGGCTGGGAAGCCAGTCATTGCTGACGTTTGACTCAACATGGGGGGTGCCGCCGAACGTGCGACTGGTCCCATCCGTGGGTTGGCGACGAAGCGAGCATCGCGCAAACCATCCGTGGTAGCGTTCCGGGCAGGGAGAGGTTGCCCGGTCCAAAGTTCTGGGTGTCAAGCCTAGTAAGATGGGCGGAGACTAACGTGAAAAACAACCGAGGTCAAGCGCGAACAATCCGCAAAATCAAAATAATCCAAATTGTCGGGCTAACCGACACAACAGGTATTCCCGCACAGCACCAAAACCACGATGATCCTGAAAACCAAACAACCCACCTTCCGAACGGATGCAACTAAATTCTCTGGGGGGTCAAAATAAGAATGCGCACCACAGAGACATAGAGCCACAGAGAAATCCATTCAAATTGTTTTGGTTTTCTCTGTGGTAGGACTTACGCAGTGCAACTGGGTTTGCTGGAGGATTGCCGATTCCAATCTAAAAACGCGGAGGATCACGAAAACACGAAAGTACGAAATAAACCCCG
>JAYSXU010000358.1:0-4583 GCA_043716965.1 Fimbriiglobus sp. | reverse complement strand
CCCCCACGGGTTGCGCAACCCGTGTGGGTAAACCCCACGGCTCGTCGGAACTCAGTTTGAACCGCTCGCGGTATGGCTCCGCATCCGCCGTCAACCCGTTTTTTTCAGATCGAGGAACACGATGCTCGACGGGTTGCCGACGGGGGCGTAGTGGCCGGTGAACTTGAGGCCCCCGGTCTTGTGGTCCACGCGGAAGACGGCGACGTTGTCGCCGCGTTGGTTGCAGCAATAGAGGAACTCGCCGGTGGGGTCGAAGTTGAAGCTGCGGGGGTAGTTGCCGCGTGTCCATTCGTCGCCGACGTGGGTGAGCGTGCCGTTCGCCCCGATCGAAAAGATGCCGATGCTGTCGTGGAGTCGGTTGCCGGCGTAGACAAATTTGCCGTCGGCGGAAACCAGAATCTCGGAGCAGAAGTTACTGCCCGCAAACCCCGGTGGCAGGGTGGAGATCGTCTGGCGTGATGTGAGCCGGCCTGTGGCGGCATCGTAGTCGAACAACACGACGGTCGAGCCTTCTTCCTGAATGGAGTAGAACCACTTGCCGTTGGGGTGAAAGTGGAAATGCCGAGGGCCGTCCCCCGGCGGCAGCGACACAAACGGCGTTTCACCCGGCGTCAGCGTGCCCTTCGTGTCGTCGAACTTCCACACGTAGATTTTGTCCAAGCCCAGGTCCACGTGCAGTACGAAACGCCCGGACGGATCCGCCTCAATCATGTGCGCGTGGGTCCGGTCATGGCCGCTAAACGCGAAGCTGCCGGGCGGGGCGTTGGTCGCCTTCGTGGGGCCAATTTTGCCACCATCATTCTTGACATCGGTAGCGGCGCCCAGACGACCATCGGCAAGAATCGGCAGCACTGCAACGGAGCCACCAAAGTAGTTAGCTACCAACACGAACCGTCCGGACGGGTGGACGCTCACATACGTCGGACCCGCGCCGCCGGACCGCACAGTGTTGAGTAACTCTAACTTCCCGTCCGCCCGATTGATGGCGAAGGAACTGATCGTGCCTTCCTTGGCGTCGCCTTGCCGATCGGTTTCGTTCGCGGAATAGAGGCGGGTTCCGGCGGCATTCAACGCCAGACAACTCGGGCTGGTTCCCATCTCGTGAACACCAGCCGGCGTCATTGCCCCGGTAGTACGGTTCACATGAAACAGGTGTATGCCGCGACCATTACCGGGCGGCAGGTCCACCTGGGTCGGCAACACGTCACGCAGCGGCGAGCTAAACGTTCCGACGTAAGCAATCAGCGGCTTCTCCCCTTCCTTCGCTTGCGCCAGTGCCAAACCATTCAGGAGTGGTGTCGCCCCCGCAATGGCAACAGTGCTTTTCAAAAACGACCGGCGGGAACTATCGAGTGGAGTCATGGGAGTATTATTTGGGTAGTGTGCGCCGGGGTAGTTGGGCATCGACAAGGAACTTCATGGCCCCACCGAATGGAGTCGGCGAGTCCGAGCCAATCGAGCGGCGTAGGCAAAGACGGCAAGCAGATCAGCACTTTCGAGGTCTTCGTAATCGGCCAAAATCTCAGCGTGCGACATGCCCGAACTCAGCAATTCGAGAAGTGTCTCTACTGGGTAGCGAAGGCCACGAACGCAGGGCTTACCGTGGCACACTGCGGGGTCGATCGTGATCCGAGAAAGTAGCGTGTCCATGACGGTAACATACCAACGAAACAACGGGGTGAAATACCAATTGCATTGTGCGGGCGCGAACTCGGCTATTCCGTACCACAGCAACGTGGATAAGATGGCGTGACTCCAGAAATGACTGATTCGATTTTGGATGGTCCGTGTTTTCAGGTCAGGCTGTTTGGCGGCGTGCAGAGAAGGGAAAGCAAAATGGCCTTGGATTTGTTCTCAGGCATGGAAGGTGAGCAAACCGTTCGCGGTGATTCGCAAATCTTGACCGGCGATAGTCTCGCCGTTCTGCCTACGCTGACAGCCGAATCTATTCAATGCTGCGTCACGTCACCGCCGTATTGGGGATTGCGTGACTACGATCATCCGTCCCAGATTGGTGCGGAACCGTCGCCCGAAGGATACGTTGAAAACCTCGTCGCCGTTTTCCGCGAGGTTCGCCGCGTTCTCCGCAAAGACGGAACCCTTTGGCTTAACGTCGGCGATGGCTACGCGCGAAATGGCGGGACGGGGAATTGTGGCCCGAACGCCGTGGTGGGAAACACCAAAAAGCTGATCCAAAAGCGCAACTGCAAGGTTCCCGAGTGTTGGGGATTGAAAGACCGAGACTTGATGGGGCTACCCTGGCGAGTTGCGTTCGCGGTTCAAGCGGACGGGTGGATCTTGCGGTCACGGATCACGTGGATCAAAAAAACGGCGATGCCCGAAAGCGTGAAGAACCGACCGACGAGTGCGACGGAAGAAGTCTTCTTGTTTGCAAAGTCGCCGACGTACTTTTATGACCCGCAAGGCGTTCGAGAAACAAGCGGTGCGAACCTCCGTAACTATTGGATACTCGGCCCGGATACCAGTGGGAACGGGCACCCGGCGGCTTTCCCCCGCGAGTTGGCACGGCGTTGTATTTTGTTGGGTTCACGAGACGGCGACACCGTGTTGGATCCGTTCGGCGGTTCGGGAACGACGGGTGCCGTGGCGAGTGAGTTAGGCCGCAAATCCATTCTGATCGAGTTGAATCCGAAATACGCTCAGATGAGCCAGGAACGGGACAAACATGGCAAAAAGGCGAGGGTCTAAGCAGTTAATCCTTGAGTTTTTTTTGATGAACTTAGGCAAGGTCGTGGAATCCAAGGGCATTCAAGCCGCCGGCGGTGGGGCGGTCGAGTGGGGCCGTCGGGTGCGTGAACTTCGCAACGAAGACGGGTATCAAATCCTATCCCACAAGGATCGCGCGGACTTGAAGCCGAATCAGTACCTGATGGAAACGATTGACCGCCTACCCGCTTTTGCACGCAACATCTCAAAAGAGACCCGTGCGCAGGTACTCGAACGCAACGGATATACTTGCCAGATGTGCGGCGTTGCTGCCGGCGACCCCGATCCACTCGGTAGCAATCGAACGGTACGGTTAACAATGGGCCATGTCATCGACAAGTCCAAGGGTGGCGAAGATTCATCGCAGAATTTACGAGCGGTTTGCACGGCTTGTAACGAAGGACTGCAGAACACCGCCCCGCCGAAGCCGACCCAAATTCAACTACTCGCTCAAATCCGAAGAGCTACTCGTGACGACCAAGAAGCCGTGTTGAATTGGCTTCTTCAAAAATTTGGGTTGCAGTCCGAACCGATCAAGAAGGACAAGTAATAGCCTGCCACAACTTACCAGTGCGCGTTCGGCCCGATCGGCACGGCGATTTGGGCGTCGTGGGCGTCCCAGTCGGTCCAGCCTGAGGGCGTGCCCTGGTCCCTGAGGCGGGTGGTGATGGCGTCGAAGTCGGCGAGCGAACTGAGCATTGTGAGTTGGTGTTTCACGTCCTTGGGCATCCGTAGGGCTTTGGCGTACCACGCGGCGACCTTGCGGAAGCCGACGCAGCCGAACTGCTCGTTCTTGCGCCAATCGCACAACCGACGCAGATGAATCGACATCACGTCAAGGCGTTCCTCGTAGGTTGCACGCGGGCCGGGGTCGCCGGTTTCGACCCACTGCGAAAGTTGCCGAAACATCCACGGATTGGCCAGCGCGCCGCGACCGATGGCGATACCGTGACAGCCGGTGTCGGCAATCATCTCGGCAGCGTCGGCGATGCTCATCACGTCCCCGTTGCCGAAGATCGGGATCGACTCGACCGCTTCCACCACCGACCGAATCCCGGCCCGGTTGACCGCGCCGCCGAAGCCCTGTTCGCGGGTCCGCCCGTGGATCGTCAGCGCCTTCACGCCGATCTGCTCGAACTCGCGGGCGAAGTAGGGTGCGGAAAGGTTCGTGTCGTCCCACCCCAATCGCATCTTGACCGTGACCGGGATTTTGACGGCTTCCACGACGGTTTGCACGAGCTTCACCGTGGTCCCAGTCGTGTCGCACATCATCGCCGAACCGCCGCCGACCCGCACGACCTTGCGGACCGGACAGCCCATGTTGATGTCCACCATCGTCGCGCCGTAGTTCTCCAACCACTGCGCTGCTCCCGCCATTTCTTGCGGACTGGCGCCGAAGATTTGCACGCTCAGTGGACGATCGTCCGGCCCGGTCGCCAGCAGTTCGAGTGTCTTCTTGGACCCTTCCAGAATCGCGCGCGCGTTTACCAAGTCGGTCGTGCAAAGCCCCGCCCCGCCGATCTCGCGGACCGTTCGCCGGAACGGGTAGTTGGTGTACCCCGCCAACGGCGCTAGCGTAAACCGCGACGCCAACCGCACCGCCCCAATGTGAAGCGGCGCGCGATAGTGAACCGGCGGCGCGGGTAGCGAAAGAGAGTGTGTCTGCTGCATAGTGATTCAAATTACGAACCCGAAGCCAAGTGCGAAAGACGAACTCGCGGTGCGCTGGGGTGGGCGTCACGGAAGTTGGTAGACAGGTTTAGGAGTTACGCAGTGGCGTTGTGAATCGGGTTCTCGAAGTCCGGCCGTGTGGCTATAGTCGCCGTCATGAGCCAGCCCAAAGTCTCCGCGGTTGA
>JAYSXU010000357.1:0-4586 GCA_043716965.1 Fimbriiglobus sp. | reverse complement strand
CCTAGTACCGTGCCTGCGGACACGATTCGACCGTCCAGGTCTCGAATCAACCCGCCAGTAGCCCCAACGCTGGGTATGGACCCGTAAGCAATTAGCCGCGTCAACCACCGTGAATCGGTCGGCTCGATCCCGGCTTCCAGGAACAACAACCACTCTTCCGAACGGCTCGCGGCCAAGCGATTCAACGCATCGGCGGGAGTTGGTGAATCCAGGACGAGGTAAGTGGTGAAGTTGCGGTAAGCAGTTTTGTGCTTGATGGCGCGCACGGTCAACGAAGCTTGTGCAGAAGTGCCGCGAATGATGATCGCTACGGAAGGGCCGTCATCGCTGCCGTCGAGCGCGAGCGCGGGCAGATTCAGTTCTTGGGCGAACTTCGGCACGATGAGTGTTGCAGTGATTTTGCGTCGGGTGAGTGCATCCGTCACGGCCTTCTTGGCTGAGGTATGCACATAATCTTTGACACCAGCAGTGGAGGCGGTGGAGGTTTCCAGCGCCCGCCAGCGGTAAAGGATTTCCGGCACGTGATGGATGCGGTCGGTCAGTTCGGTGACACGCAACAGTAAGTCGAGATCCTGTGCCCCCTCGTAGCCGATCTGAAACCGTCCGGCTTTGTCGAACACCGTTCGGCGGACGCAAGTGAGGTGGTTGATGTAGTTGTAACTGAGCAACAATTCCGGCGACCAATCCGGTTTGAATTGCGGGTCGTAGCGGTGGCCCGTTGCGGTGATTTTGTCTTCATCCGAGTAGATCACGTCCGCATCCGGGTGGGATTGCAGCAACTCGGCGTAGCGGAACAACGCTTGCGGGGCAAGTTGGTCGTCGTTATCCAAAAGCACGACGAACTCGCCAATGGCGAGTCCGGCTGCGCTGTTGGTTGCGGCACAAATGTGGCCATTTTGTGGGCGTCGAACCAGCTTGATGCGAGCATCTTTCGGCAGCGATGAATTCAGAAACGTTATGGTCGTCGGGTCAGTCGAAGCATCATCGGCGAGGCAAAGTTCCCATTTGGGGTAGGCTTGATTCAACACCGATTCAATTGCCGCCGCTAACCACTTCGGTTCGACGTTGTAGACAGGGCAGAGGATGCTGAACGTCGGCTGATTGCGAAAGTGGGTCGATTGTTGCCGCATCCCGGCTAGGTCATTGCCTGTCAGCGTGCTGGCTTCGACGAACGCATCGTGAACCGATCGCGGCTGATGGCCGTTCCGGATCAGCAGTTTGTCACGAACCCGTTGCCGGGCCTTCAACGCGAATTCTTGATACCGCCGAACGCGGTCACGCCACCACTGGGTGCGAAAACTGTCACCGTTGGCCACACTGCGTGCGAGCGTTCGCAGCGGCGAGAGCCAGTGGGGAATCTGTTTCGTTACGAGATTCGCATTCGTTGCGCCACGATGTCGTAACGCGGCGAATGGCCCATCAAAGAGAGTGACCGTTTCGCCTTGTAAACGAAGATGCACACTTACCCGCTGCAAACTCGCTTCATGGGGAGCCTGCATACCGAATTCATACCCTGTGGCGGTGCGCTTGACGGCACAGCTTACGCGGACATCGCCGTCGTAAAGAAGCACGGCTTCGATATCGCCGGACACGGGCGAGGTGTCCCAACTGGCGCCGACGCCGATCATCGTCCAACACGTAATCGGTTCCGGGAACTGCTCGACGAACACCTGATCGGCGGAGGGCATCGGCGGTTGACTGGTTGCAAGCGAATCCACGAAGACTACTCCAGTTCAGTAACATTTAGCGAAGTGTAACGGCGCTGGGGTTGTGGCGAATAGACCAACTGGTCAGTGGGTGCGTCGTCGAATTGAGATTTCGTTTTATTGGAGTCGGCTGCTGTGAGGCCGTGGTTTGCTGGTGTACTCTACTGGAAGAATGTCGGTCAATCGGAGGTCATGAATGCGTCATTTGCTCGCTGTTGGTTTAAGCACCTTGCTCGTAGCCGCGTCCGCTTCAGCCGCCGACCCGCAACTCAACGTCCTGTGGATCAGCGCGGACGACCTCGCCGCCTACCCGCTCGGTTGTTACGGCAATGAATTGGCCCGAACGCCGAACATCGACGCGCTGGCCAAAAGTGGGATGCGGTTCGACCGGGCGTACTGCAATTCGCCGGTGTGTACGGCCTCACGCCAATCTTTCCTCACCGGACGGTACCCACGAACACTCGGCGTCACGCAGTTGAAAACCGCTCTCCCGGACGGCACCCCGACACTGGCCACAATGTTGAAGGCGGCTGGGTATGACACCGCCGCGATCGGCAAGATGCACTTCAACAGCAACTTGAAACACGGGTTCGACGTGCGGCTTGACGGGCCGGACCATCTTAAGGATTTGGCCACCCGCAAGACTATAGCTCTACCGGAAGGCGTCAAGGTTCAACCGAAATGGCAGCCGTTCAAAGACCACGCCCGAACTTGGCTGAATTCCACTGCACTGCCGTTCGGCGCCGCCGACGCCGACATGCCAGGAACGTACTACGCCAAGAAAGCTGGCGAGTACATTTCCAAGGAGCGAGACAAGCCTTTCTTTCTGATGGTAAGCTTCTACGAACCGCATTCGCCGTTTCACTTTCCGGTGGAGTATCGCGGCAAGTTCGACCCGACGACGTTTACCGTGCCGAAGTTTGGCCCGGAAGACGACTGGCAGATTCCGGCGATCTTCCGCGACCTGACCGCCGCCGAGAAGCAAGGTATTACGGCGGCGTATTTCACATCAATGGAATACCTCGACCGCAACGTCGGCAGGTTGTTGGATGCGTTGAAGAAGTTGGGCCGGGACAAGGACACGATCGTCGTGCTCAGTGGGGACCACGGGTACATGCTGGGTCATCACGGGCGGTTCGAGAAACACTGCTGCTACGAACCGGCGATACGGGCGCCACTACTGGTTCGCCTACTGGGGGTGACCAGACCCAGCACGAGTTCGACGGCGTTGGTCGAGTTCATCGATATCGTTCCCACCATCCTCGACGGCTGCGGGGCAACAATTCCCGAATCCGTACAGGGTCGCAGCCTAATGAACGTGCTGAAGGACGGCGCAAGTAATCACCGCGATGCCGTGTTCGTCGAGTACTCGGAGAACGAGGAGGCGATGGTGCGGACCGAGCGGTGGAAACTCATCTACACGACCGGCAAGCGGAAGCGGGAAGACGGTTACGAAACCGGCAAGCCGCTCCCCGGTCGGGTGATCCAACTCTTCGACGTGAAAACAGACCCGGACGAAACGACGAACGTGGCGGCTAAACCGGATTACAAAGTAGTGGTAGATGACCTCATCACGAAACTCGTGACCCATCTCAGCAAGACAGCACGCGAAGCCCAGTTGATTCCGAAAACTGACGATCTACACACGAAATTGGAACACCTGCTCCAGACGCGTGACGTTCAACCCAAAAAGTAACCCAAGGTGTTCCTTAGTCCTTCACGCAACGAAAGCCGGTGTGACTGGCGCCGCTGTCGGCTGGGTTCTTGTCGCGGGCATTCGGGATGTAGCGTTTGCAATAGCTGTCCGCGCACAGGTACGACCCGCCGCGACGGACCCGTTGCATCTCGCCACCATCCAAGTCACCCGTGGCTGGCCCACGAGGATTTTCTTTCGGCGAACTGGCGTAGTAGGTGCTGTTGTAAATGTCGTTACACCACTCCCACACGTTGCCGCTGATGTCGTACAAGCCATAACCGTTCGGCGGAAATTGCCCGACGGGTGCCAGTCCTGCGAAGCCGTCTTCGCCCGTGTCGAGGTGCGGGAAGGTGCCTTGAAACGTGTTGGCGTACCACTTGCTGTCGGTGCCTTGGGCGGAACTTCCCCAAGTGTAATTCTGTTGCTTCAACCCGCCGCGTGCCGCGTATTCCCACTCGGCTTCCGTTGGCAGACGAGCGCCCGCCCATTTGCAATACGCCACGGCATCATCCCACGCGATGTGAATGACCGGATAATTCTTCCGGCCACGGATGGAGCTTTGCGGGCCGTCCGGATGTCGCCAACTGGCCCCGGCTTGGTACTTCCACCAAGGCGGATGACCGTTTGGCCACGGCGGCGTTAAGGATGCTTCCACTGGCACAAACAGCGCGGAGCCGGGGACAAGATTCTTCGGATCGGCACCAGGATATTTACGCGGGTCCGGTTTTTGCTCCGCGATCGTGAGATTGCCGGTTGCTTTTACAAACGCCGCGAATTGGCCGTTCGTCACTTCCGTTTTGTTCATATGAAAGCCACTTAGAGTCACTTCGTGGGCCGGTTTCTCGTCCGGTTCGGAGGACGTATTGCTGCCCATCACGAATGTGCCACCCGGAATCCATACCATTTCAGCGGGGGAATCATCCGCGTCGAGTGAGTCCTGCGTTGATGTGTTCAACATCAGAACAAGCACGACGACAAGTCCCACGGCTGATCCCACCAGTACGGCTGGGAGCCAACGCATAGCCCACGATTGGGGTGGTGTAACCCGACTCGGTTTTGCCATAGTGACACTTTATTCTGACAGTTGATCGTGACTTTTGAGAAGTAACATGATAGCAGTAGTCATCTACGCGATGGCCATTCCCGCTATAGCTCTTGAAGTTGCTTCCCACGTGAACTTTACC
>JAYSXU010000356.1:0-1555 GCA_043716965.1 Fimbriiglobus sp. | reverse complement strand
AGGACGAACTCGTGGACATGGTCGCGTACCTAACCACGCTGCAAACCGCGTCCCTGACGCCGGATTCGTTCTTGATCGCCGGGCCGTTCTCCGCGACGAGTGACAAGGAACTCGACCACGACTTCGGCCCGGAAAAAGGGGCGTTTGACATCGCAGCGAAGTTCAAGGCCGCTGGCAGAGAGATCGCTTGGCGAACGGTCCGCTCCTCGGGCACCGGCTACTTCGACCTCGCCGCGTTCCACGGCGCTGCCGCCCCGCAAAGCGTGTCGTACTTGGCACGAACCATCGAATCGCCCGAAGACCAAGACGCCACGATCCAACTCGGGACCGACGACGGTTGCCGACTGTTCGTGAACGGCAAACTCGCCTTCGGCCACGAACGCCACGAGGCCGCCACCCCCGGACAGGATAGCGTCAAAGTGAAGCTGAAGAAAGGCCCCAACACGGTGTTGCTAAAGATCAACAACGGCAGCAACCCGCACGGGTTTTACTTGACGATCCTGAGCGGCCAGGAACTGAAAGCGAAGTGAGACGGCAGCCCAAAATCCATAAGGGGTCTGGCGAAATTTTCGGGCAAGGATTTCGCTTGGTTTTCGGCCCTGAAAGGGACGTTCTGTCAGCCCAGGGCCATGCCCTGGCATGCTTGAAGGGTCGGTCGGTCGATACTGTTCGATGACAACGGGAATGAACCGCCCTAACACGTACAAAAACCCGATCGTTGCCCGGTCCCAGGGCGTGGCGCCAGTGAAGTGGCCGAATGTTCCGCCAACTTTCGTGACGCTACCCTCCACGACCGTGACAGCATTTCAACTCGCTTTGTACCAACCCGATTTCGCCTACTTCGTCACGGCCGCAGGGGGGCTTTCGGGGGGTGGCGTGCGGTAGATTAGGCGGGTTCCGATGATGCCGGTCGCCAGACTGAGGGTAGCGATTAACCCGACGATGGCGAGTAATCGCAATTGGAGCACGGGCTTGGCTGTTACGGGTTCGACGGGATGGCTTGGGTGTGGAGTGATGACGGGAACGGCAATCACAACAGGTGCCGAACGCGGTGTGTGCTTGCCTTGCGCGACGCGCGGCGTATCGACGGATTGGGTCACGATCCCACGGGGCGTGGGTGCCGGTCGGGGGGTGGTCCAAATCGGCGGCGTGCCGTCCGATTCCATCGGGGAGTTGTCGTTCGACATTGCGGAGACGGACGGCGCCGGGCAAAGGCCGAGTTGGAACGTGTTGGGTCGAACCGCTGGCATCTCCCAGGCGGGCGGGTGCGGTAACGAGGGCGTCGCCCACGGTGAAAGTGCTTCGGCAACTTCGGCGGGTGTGGAGTAGCGTTCGTCGGGGGTTTTTCGCACCATCTTGTTCAACACATCGACCAGCCCGGTTGGCACCTCGGGGCGGATTCGGCCTACGGGGTCAAAGTCGATGGATTGGTGCCACCGCAACTTGTCGTTCGGGCTGCCGTCGTCGTAAGGGAACCGGCCCAGTAGCACGAAGTAGAAGGTGCAACCCAGGCTATAAATGTCCGCGCGGATGTCCACGTCGCTGGAGTTCATCG
>JAYSXU010000355.1:0-4587 GCA_043716965.1 Fimbriiglobus sp. | reverse complement strand
CAACACCGGCAACTCGTTTTCACCTCATCACGGATGAATTCACAACGGATGTGATCTGGAATCAAGTTCCGAAAGCTGCTGCTTTGCGGTTGTTGGCTTCACCGTGCTTGAGCGACGAAATGCGGGTGCGACTGCAAGCGAACCTGCAAGCTTTTGCCGGCGTGTCACCGCTAACTGGCGGGCTGAGCAAACTGCAATTCACTGCCAGGACTGAAGCGTATCGAGAGCTAATCGAACTCAGCACGATGATTCTGAATCACGGTAGAACACGCTGCGATTCCGGATCGTTTCTGTTGAACTTGGAACAGCTTTTCCAAACCTACATCACCAAGCAACTGCAACACCCTACTGTTCTGCCGTGTGATTGGTCCGTCGATTCCGAACCGGAACTCGCGTTGCATTCGCCCGATGCAGCAACACTTTCACTGCGTCCAGATTTGGTGATAACTGATGCCAACGGGAAGCCCACATCGGTTTGGGATGTGAAGTGGAAAGCGTTGCGGGAATCGGGGCCAATGGCGGAGGACGTGCATCAGGTACTGTGCTACGCCGCATTGACGGGGACCACCCGTGCCGGGCTAATCTACCCCGGACGGCGCTTTACACACACGATTTATCAGCGACCCGGTTGCCCGATCACATTGCACATCATGCGGGTGCCGGTCACGTCGAGTTCGGAGAAATGCGAACGGGCGATTCGTCGGTTGGGGCGGCTAATGCAACCAGATTCCGGCCATCCGAATGGGAACAACTCGTGAAACTCCTTTGAGAAGTGTGGACAGAATACTTGCATCGGGAATTCGCGCGCAGTTATGATGTAGATGTGATCGAACCTGCCATATCGCTCGCGCGTCTTGTCTTTGCGAACCCGCCGCGGTTCTCGTGGGAACGTACCGACCTCCTTCAATCCGAAAGGCCGCCCTCGCTATGAATGCTGGCACTTATACGGCGTTGGATTCGAGCGTGCTCGTGCTGAACAAGTTGTTCATGGCCGTGCATGTCATCAGTGTCCGGCGGGCGTTTTGTTTGCTCTGTAAGGATCTGGCCGAGGTGGTCACCCTCGAAGACGGCCAGTATTTGACCTACGATTTTTCATCGTGGACCGAGGTCAGTGCGTTCCGGTCGCAAAACTTCCGCAAGGAAGAAGACGATTGGATTCGCACCCCGACTTCAGAAATTCAGGCGCCCCGCGTCATTCGCCTCTTGGGTTACGACAAGGTGCCACGCCAAACCGTGAAGTTCAACCGGCGTAACATCTTCGCCCGCGACGGCAACCAGTGCCAGTACTGTGGCCGCAAGTTCATCCTTTCGGAACTGAGCCTGGACCACGTGATTCCGCGCAGCCAGGGCGGGCAAACGTCATGGGAAAATATCGTCTGCGCTTGCGTGGACTGCAACGTCCGCAAGGGTGGCCGCACCCCGAAACAGGCGAACTTGACGCTGATCCGCAGACCGGACAAGCCGAAGCGGTCGCCAATCCTGAACCTGAAGTTGTCGCAGAAGAAGTACCAGTCGTGGCAATCGTTCATCGACAACGCTTACTGGTCAGTGGAGTTGAAATAGCCACGATGCCACCACGAATCACACGAATCACACGAATAAGAATTGGGATCCCCAAGAGTATTGTGCGTTTCTTGGAAAACACTCTTTGCTTGATTCGTGTGATTCGTGGTGGAAAATCTGGTTAGATGCGATCCAGTGAATCTAACCAGATTTTCAGTTCTTCGAGCGTGGTCTCCAGGAGATATTCTTTGCCGAAGTCTTTCAACTGCCGGTAGATCACCGCGTGCTTCTTCTCCGTTAATCGCGGCTTCGCCTCGGCGATGTCTTTGACGAGTGGGTCTTGTTCGCCGCCAACGATGAAGAACGATAGCGGTTGGCCGGGAACGGGTTCTTTCGGTTGCGTGCTGAGGACTGCTCCGGTTGTTGCTACGCCGCGAATCAGATCCCGTGCGGTGAACCCCAAGTAGAACGCCATCTGCCCGCCGTTGCCCATCCCGTGCGCAACAATACGGGAACGATCAATCGTGTACTCGCCCAGAACCGTTCGCACATCTTGTAGCAACTCCTCTGTCTCGCTCGGTAGCCAACCCTCCGCGTTCTTCGACTTCGGGCCGATCAGGATGAAGTGATTGTCTTCGCAGAAGCGGCCAAAGATTTTTGACAGGTCATCCCCTTCTTTCGCTGCGGCTTTCCCACGGTGTAGCCAAATGATGACGCCATACGAGATGTTCTTATCGTAGTTTTGCGGCACGTAAACCCAAAACTCGCGGCCCAACGTCGGGTTGGTGCGGTTCATTAACCCGGTCTCGGCCACGTCTTTTTTCTTCTCGGGTTCTTCCGCCGGGTTCTCTTTTTTGGGCTGCTCCCCTTTGCCTTTGCCCTTGGGCATCGGAGGGACAGCCCCCTTGGGTTTTTCCAGCGCCCGCTTCGCACTCGATGGCAGAGGGAGTTCTTTCGGCAGTTCTTCGGGCAATACGCCCAATTTGATGCTCACCGTTTCCGACTTGCCGCCTTCTTTGCGTTTCACTTCGACTTTCAGTTCCGTGTTGGCTGTGAAACGGGTCATCAAGGTTGTGAGTGCAGCACGGTCGAGAACGGGGACCATTGGTGGCGAACCGGGTGGCGGATTGGCGGGACCAAGTTTCATGATCCGGTCACCGGCTTTCAGCCCCGCGATTTCTGCTGGGCTTTTCGGATAAACGAACCGCACCTCCACACCGGGGTCCGGGTCATCACGCATCGGCAATATGCCGAAGAATGGTTGCGTGAAGGAAGTGATCGCTCCGGTTAATGTCACGTTGGGGAAGTCAAGGTCTTTGCCATCACGCTGCACTTTGACTGCGATCACGTCACCGTCATACTTCGGGCCAAGGGCGTGTTGAATCTGCGAGAAGTTGGCGACAGTTTTGCCGTCAATGACGAGCACCAAGTCGCCTGCTTTAATCCCCGCCTTCTCCGCTGAGGAGTCCCGTGAAACCGCGCCGATGATCGGTGGTAGGTTGTAGACATCCTCTTGAACCTTTGCGGTGATGCCGAGTAAACCCCGGCGAAGCTCTTTGCCTTGTTTCAACTTCGGCAGAACTGCGAAAACGTCTTCAAGCGGAATGGCGAACCCGATGCCGGAATCGTACCATTCAACACCGGCGATATCCGTTTCCCCACGAGGTGATGCCGGCACCAACACACCAAACACCCGGCCATCAATCGCCACGAGGGGGCCGCCATAATTGACCGGCGACACCTTCGCATCGCACTGAATCGTCTTGCCGAAAATCCGCCCGATCGCACTGATAATGCCCGCACTCATCGACGGCAACTCTTTGAGGTCCGTATCGAGCGCACGCCCCAACGCCAACGACCATTGCCCGACTTGAACATCCTTCTTGGGGAATGGAATAGGGACTGGTAAATCTTGGAGATCGACTTTCAAAAGTGTCAGCATCCGGGTCGTGTCGTTGGCAATAATCTTCGCTACCAAACGCGGTTTGCCAGGGACCGTGACAAAAATATCGGTCGGCTTGTTGGCGAAGTTAAACGCACTCGAAATGATGTAGCCGTCCTTCGCCACGACTAACCCCGTCGTGGGGCCGATCCCCTTCCGGACGCCCGCTTGCGCCCCGGCACCAGACGCACCGCCCACGATCCCGGTCCCACCGATCGTCTCAATTTTCACCACGCACGGCGCAACTGTCTTGGCCGCGTCCTTCATCGCTTTCTCGCTGGACTCGTTCACATCTTGTGCAAATGTGGTCGTTGCGCCAAGCAGTGACAGCCCGATGACACTGAGGACAGCACCGAACAAGCGAAGCATCATGATACGACCCTGGTTCCTGATTTTCATTCGTCTGATTCGTGAGATTCGTGGTTCACTTTTTGTTCGGCGTGGTTGCCGTCTTGGGGTAGTCTTCGAGTTTCAATTCAATCGTCCGCAAGCTATCCCCCCGCCGGACTTCGATGCGGATCGTGGTTCCGGGGCGGATTTTCTTCATCATGTCTTGAAACATCTTGATGCTGACGGTCGGTTCCCCATCGACGAAACTGACGAGGTCATTTGGCTTCAGTCCCGCTTTCACGGCAGGCGAATCGGGAAACAATTCTTCGATGTAGGGCGGCGTTCGGTCGAGAATGTTCGGCACGAACACGATGCCGTGATACCCACCCGGCCCGGTTTGCTGTTGGACCCGACGGGTCGATTTGTACTGACCCTTCATCGCCTTCGCCACGAATTCGGGGATGCTTACAACGGTCGATTTTTCCCCGTCTTTGATTTCGACCTTCGCGCCAATCGGCACCGCATAATTCATCCACGTCTCCGTCTGGGCGTTGCGTAATTCCCGGCCAACGATCGCCAGCAATTTGCCGTTGCGGTCCGTCAACGCCCCGCCGCCCGCACCGGGGTTATTGGTGATGGCGTCTATCACGTACACTTCGCCGTTGTACGGGAAATCGAAGATGCCGTTGCGGCCGTGGAGTTTGGAATAGGCAGCGATGATCCCACGTTGGATGCTGACCGGCTCGTCCCGCATCGCAATTTCAAACTCGTTACCGAAGGCCAGCACCCAATCCCCGGTCGTGGCGAGTGGC
>JAYSXU010000354.1:0-4591 GCA_043716965.1 Fimbriiglobus sp. | reverse complement strand
CCATGATGAGCTTGTTCGTGTTTGCGATGTGTCTGCTGGTGCTGGCGAACAACTTCCTGCTGTTGGTCGCGGGGTGGGAAGGCGTCGGGCTGTGTAGCTATTTGCTCGTCGGGTACTACTACGCGAAACCGTCCGCCGCTGCTGCTGCACGAAAAGCATTCCTCGTGACACGCCTCGGCGATGTCGGCATGATCCTGGGGATTTTTCTCCTCTGGTCGATCGGCGGGTACCAGACGAACTTTGACGACCTGTTCCGGTACATCGCCACTCACCCCGACACGCACGGGCAACTGACGTTGGCTTGTCTACTGCTGTTCTGTGGTGCGGTCGGCAAGTCGGCGCAGATTCCGCTTTATGTTTGGTTGCCGGACGCGATGGAAGGGCCGACGCCGGTGTCCGCGCTCATCCACGCGGCCACAATGGTCACGGCAGGTGTCTACTTGTTGGCACGCTGTGCGCCGTTGTTTGTCCTGGCACCGAACGCGCAACTCGTGGTCTCCATAATTGTGGGTAGCACCGCGTTCCTGGCGGCGTTCTTGGCACTCGCCCAAAACGACCTCAAACGAGTCTTGGCGTACTCGACCGTCAGCCAACTCGGGTTCATGTTCATGGCACTCGGCACGGGTGGGTTGATTGCCCCGAGCTTGGCCGTCACTGCCGCGATTTTCCACTTGTTTACCCATGCGTTTTTCAAAGCACTGCTGTTCCTCGGTTCCGGCTCCGTGATGCACGCGATGGGCAACGTCATCGACATGCGCAAGTTCGGCGGCCTCCGCAAAGTGATGCCGATCACGAACCTGACCTTCCTGGCCGGGTCCGCCGCACTCGCCGGTGTGCCACTGCTGTCCGGGTTCTGGAGTAAGGACCAAATTCTTGACACGTTGTTTGAGTCCGCCGAAGCCGGGCATCGCAACAGTGCTGGCTACTTGGTCGTGCTGGGCATCGCCATGTTCACCGCCGGGCTGACCGCGTTCTACACGTTCCGGGCGTACTTCCTGACGTTCTGGGGCGCCGAGAAAATCCCGCACGAGGCCCACGGCCACGCCCATGAATCCCCGAAAATGATGCTCGTGCCGCTCGTGGTCCTCGCCATCGGCGCGTTGGGAATCGGGCTGGCCGTCGAGCCGATTACGAACGGCTTCAGCCACCTGCTTGCCAAAACGCCGAGTTTAATATTGGCGAACGAACTGACGAAATTACCTGGCGGCAAGTCGGTCGGCATCGCCCCGCACCCGCACTTCAACTACGCCATTGCCGGCATCAGCAGTGGCATCGCGTTGCTGGGCGTGTTGCTAGCGTGGCGGCAGTACGGCAAGGGCGGACCCGAAGAAATTCCGGTCGGGTTGCACGGCGTTTTTGCACTGTCTCGCAACAAGCTGTTCGTGGACGAGTTCTATTACGCACTCGTCGTCAAACCGGCAGAAATCTTAGCCACCGGGTTGCGGCAATACGACGTGGTGCTGGATGCGTCCGCGCGGCTTATTAGTACCCTGCCTCGGTTCTTGGCAGCCGTACTCCGACCGTTGCAAAACGGGCTGGTCCAGTTTTACGCACTCGGCATGGTGTTGGGGTTGGCCGTGTTCCTGACCGTCATCGTGTTCCGCTCAACCCGCTGAGGCACCCATGCCCGATCTCAACGTCATCGTGATTTTGCAATGGTTGCTCGTGGTGGTACTCGCGCTGCCGTTGGTCGGCGCGGTCGGCACGGTCTGTCTGGGGCGGCGCAGTGCCAACGGTGCCCGAGGAGTGGCGTATGGGTTCGCTTTTCTGCACCTCGGGCTGACCGCGATTCTAGTCGGGCTGACCAGTTTCGGGCTGACCAGTCGGGGCGACAACCACGACTTCAACATTACGATGTCGGCCAGCAGCGCGTTCCGCCCGATGGCCGTACCCGGCGACCCCGGCCACGCCGGGGTCGATAGTTCCGAAACTTCCACGACAGGCTGGGCGCTGCTCCGCTTGGCACCGCCCCAGGAACACGCGCCGCCGTCGGACGTCCAGTTCTACATCGGCTTAGACGGCCTGAACGTCTGGCTGATCGGCTTGACGAGTTTGATGACCTTCATCGCCGTCCTGATTTCGCTGGGGTCGATCAAGGATAAACCCGGCGCGTACTACGCCTGGCTGTTCGTCCTCGAAACCGCCGTCATCGGGGCGTTTGCGGCGTTCGACGTGGTTCTGTTTTACGTGTTCTTTGAACTGACCCTGATCCCGACTTTCTTCCTGATTGGCAACTGGGGCGTCGGCGGCGGGAAGCGCGATGCGGCCCGGAAGTTCTTCCTGTACACCCTGTTCGGAAGCCTGTTCACGCTCGCCGGTCTCATCGGCATCGTACTGACCAACCCCACCCCGCTCAACGAGCGGTCCAACCGGGTCATGCACAAAATCGAAGTCGATCCCGCGACGACGGTGGCGATGCCCAAGGCCGGGCCGGTCACGTTTTCGATCCCCGTCCTGATGCAAAACGTCGCCGCGTGGGGCACCATCAAAGAAGTTCAAGTCGGCATCGCGGTCCGGAAAATCAATTTGGCGAAAGACAAGCTGTTTGTGGCAACTCAGCAGGCAACGTCGGCCCCGCAGGACGCCAACTTAAAACTCGCGGTCGAACAAGCAGAAGCGGAACTCACCACGATGACCGCAGGGAGAGCGGCGGCGGAGGCGGATCGTGCCGGGTACTTGCGGGTGCAGATGTGGCTGTTTTTTGCCGTGATGTGCGGCTTCATGGTCAAAGTCCCGATCGTTCCGTTTCACACGTGGTTGCCGTCGGCGTACAACGAAGCCCCGATCGCCGTGACGATGTTGCTGTCCGCGCTGCTCGCCAAACTGGGCACCTACGGCGTCCTCCGAATCGTACTCCCGCTCTGCCCCGACGCGGCCGTCCTCTACGGGTTGCCGGTGTTCGGCACCCTCGGCGCGGTCAGCATCGTCTATGCCGCGTTCTGTGCGTATGCCCAACGGGACATGAAACTCCTCACCGCCTACAGCAGCGTGAGTCACCTCGGGTTGCTGGTGATTGGTTTGTTCACGTTCAACCGGGAAGGCTTGTCCGGTGCGGCGTTGCACATGGTCAACCACGGCCTGGCGACCGGCGCGATGTTCGCACTACTGGGGTTCTTGTATCAACGCTACCGCACGCTCGACATGAACCAGTACGGCGGGCTGATGGGTCGGTTCCCCGGCTACACGTTTCTAATGTTCGTGATCTGCCTCGCCAGCGTCGGCTTACCCGGCCTGAACAACTTCGTCAGCGAAATGTTAATGCTTGCGGGGCTGTTCGAGTTGTCGAACGCCAAGGGCTTTGGCTGGGTACTCACGGTGGCCGCCGCGTCGGGGATTCTCCTGTCCGCGTGGTACACCTTCACGATGCTTCGCCGCGTGTTCTTCGGCCCGCTCCACGAACCCCAAACCGCAACACCCGTGGCCCCAATGACCGGCAACGAACGAGTGGCGTTCGTCATCCCAGCGGTTCTGTGCCTCATACTTGGTCTGTTTCCCCATGTGATTCTGGAGACGATCAAAGGGGACATCAACACCCTGGCCCAAACCGCAGACTACGCGCGGGATCGCGCCGGCGTCCCCCTTTCGGCACCACCACAACGGTTCGTGGTCAATCCCGTGGTCGGCAACGCTCCCGTTGGCGGTGGCGCACAAGGCAAAGCCGGGCCACGCCAGGGCGCTGCGAAAGGCCCGCCGAACATCGCACTACCAAAGTAATCTCGACGATCGCAATTCGGCACGATATCCGACCGTCGGGCACAAATCCGGTAGCCAGAAACCAGAAAAATTCCCCGCCGGGGGTGGGGTAGGAAGCGTTTCTTCCAACGAAACGGCTCGTCGTTTTGAACCGTCATATTCACCTTCGATGAAGGCATTCCCGGCGAACCGGCGACGTGAGTCGCCTGGGTAAAAACCAACCTGTTGCTTGTGGCAGCCCACCCAACAGCTTACGCATCCGGTTCGCCGGGATCACCGTCCCGGTTCTGGCATTCCCGGCGAACCGGCGACGTCAGTCGCCTGGGTAAAAACCAACCTGTTGCTTGTGGCCGCCCACCCAACAGCTTACGCATCCGATCGTCCGGTTAGGTGGGCCATTAGTTCTTGCAGCAGTTCCGGTCCCGTTGCGGTTGCTGCTGGCGTGGGTTGGGGCGATTCGCGGATCAGGACTAGCGGGACGGTTCGCTCGCGGAAGTGTTCGGTGGGTTCGACTTGCCAGCGGGCAACGGCGTTGAAGACGGACATTGGCAGTTTGACCCGGCGGAGCGAGGTTTCGAGCGGGGTCGCGCAATTCTCGGCGGGGGACGTGACGAGGTATTCGCGGCAGGTCGTCGGGCGATCGTTGTGGATCGAACAGGATTCGTCTTCCAGAAACGGACAGGGTAAATGCAAGTCGAAGTATCGTGCGTAGAGGCGGGTATAATCGTCGGAAGTCCAGTGTTCCGTGTCGCGGAGTTCGTTCAGTAGTCCAGCGTTTTGCAACGACTGGGTGATTGCGGTGAAGCGACTTTGCACAACCTGTTTTCGGTCTTGTGGTAAGCTCTCCAGCACACCAACGAGATGTCGGGCTTCGACTTCCGAAATCATCACCAAGTTG
>JAYSXU010000353.1:0-4602 GCA_043716965.1 Fimbriiglobus sp. | reverse complement strand
GCGTATCGGTCGCGTAGCTTTTGCGGCGTTTGACCGCCGAGGATCACGTCTTGCATCCGATGCAGCAGCTTGTCAATTTCGTCCCGTAACCCCAGCTTCCGCAAGCTGCGAAGGCACTGCCCCGCAACAATGTTAACCAACTCGTACCGCTGCTCTTCGGACTTGCTTTTCATCAACTCGACGAACTGATCGACGAGTTGTTGCATCACTTCGCGCCGGTCGAAGTGGGCCGCGAGGAACAGTCCGCGTTCCAGCAGTTGGCCTTGTTTCTTTGGCAGGTCTGCTTGTTGCGGGCCTGTCGCCGTTCCGACCGCACGCATCGTTTCCGGGACCAGATTCAACAACTCAACGGTGAACGGTTCCCCGACGCGGCCCGCCAGCGGCAAGGCGTTCACGAGGACCATGAAGCGGTTGTCTGCCGTGGGCTTGCCGTTCACGCCGTTACGGTAAAGTTCCCGGATGTGGCGCGCGAGTGCGACCGGTTCTTTGGTCTTCGGCAGCTCCGTGAGGGCCTTGCGTAGCTCGTCGTTTTCCTTCATGTACTCGTGGTACGGGTCGAGCTTTTCTTGCGGTTCAAGGATCCGCGACTGTTCGCGCATCCGCGAAATGGCGTACAGAGCGATGCGGTTGGGGTTGTCCGATTTTTGGTTGACGTTCGACAGTTTGGTGATGGCATCCAACTCGTCGAGTACCTTCACCTCCAATACGCCGGCGTGCGGTTTTGAGGCGATGGCCTGTTCAACGCGGAACCGCATCGCTTTGAACAAGAAGCTTGCGGCCACGCCACGGTCCTCAGTGGGTTTGAAGTTTTCGAGGACGTGCCGGGCGGATTCCACCAGCGCACGGGCCGGTGTTGATTCGCCCAACTTGGCGAGACCGAACGCAAAAAACAGGTCCATATAACCCAACGACGCCATCTGATCCGAGTGACCCATGCTCGCCGGTTGCTTCATGCTGGACTCGGCCCACGCCTTCACGATGCCGTGCAATTCGAGTGCTTTTTCCCGCACGTGTCGGATGCGTTCGGAGTCCTTCAAGCCCGCCGACCGCAGGAAAAACGGCACGTCGCGTTCCGGCTTCATTCCTTCTTCGAGGAGCCGTTGCAGGATGCGATCGCGGACCCGTGCTAGACCAAGAGTATCCGCCCCGTTGAGCTGGGCGATGCGGGACATCGCCAGCCACAGCGCCCGGACTTGGAGTTTCGATTCGTGGGCTTCAAAATGGCGTTGCACGAGTTGAAGACGATCCATGAACCACATGGGCAGTTTCGTCTGGTAACTCTGCCACAACGTCATCGCAGCAAACTGCCGAAACTCGCCAATCGTCGGTTCGTTCAGCTTCATTCGCTTGTCGAACTCGACAGCCGTGATCGGCAACGTCGCCGTCGGAATTTCGGACCGGAGCCAACCTTCCAACCACGCCTGCGGCGGAACCGGGTACTGCCACATCGCGTTAATCCAGCAAATAGCGGCTTCTTGCGTGTCGCCGTAGCCGGTGTTCGCTTCCGCGAGTTGCGGCCACAGTGCGAGGCGTTCCGGGGCGTCGAGTGAACCCTCGGACGCAAGGAATTCTTTTTCGAGTGCTTGGCGGCGCAACAACCATTCACCGGGCGGCTTGACTTCCGTCGGCACCACGAACGGCAACGGCAGCGGCTTCTCTTCGCTCGGGGCAGTCTTCTTCACTTCCCACTTCGCATCAGGCGTCGCGGGTGCCAGTGGCCCTTCGTCCGCGTCGGCTTTGGTGCGGCGTTTTTTCGCGTCTTTGTCGTCCGGCCCTTTCGGCGGTTTGGCGTCGGAACAGACGAAGTGTTCAAAGTCGAACCGGGCGGCATCGACCCACGCCGACAACGCGACATGATTGGTCTCGATGACGTAATCGACCCAGTCTTCGAGGGGACGGAACGAGTCTTCGGGAAGTGTTTCCGGGGTGAACGTCCCATCGGCACTGGGAAACAACCACACGAGTTGGTCCGTGTCATCGGCGAGCAGTTTCCGAACCGCGTCCCGGCGAAGGGTGGGGTGCAATCGGGTGCCGACGGGGAGGTAAAGATTCGGCAACTTGTAGTACGGCTTGAAGCCAATAACACCCGCGAGGGGGAGCACTGGCGGGGCTAGCTTTGACGTGGTAACACGCAGCACGATGACCGTGTGATCGTTCGCATCCGACGCCACGGCAAACTTTAAGCGGTGCGTGATTCGCTCGTCCACGTCCCGCACAAACGCATCGAGTTGATCGACGGCCGCGCCACGCAACACCCACATCTCCGGGGCGTCGGCGGCGTTGCCTGCCACGAGTCGTAGCGGCACCATCAACTTGTCCCGCACCTCGGACGCGACCCAATCGACGGGGTCGGCGGGCAGTTGGAAGTTAAGGATTTCGTAGACGTCGCGGTACGGCGCCTCCGGCAGGTATACCCATTCCCGACCGGGGCGCAGAAAGACGGCTTGGCCTTCGTGGGTCTTAATTTGTGCGGCCAACGGGTGGGTAAATCCGAGTTGAACCCACACACGCGGCGCATGTTCCGTGTAGGCCCGAATGGCCCCTGCCGAATTGGTGGCGGTCTGGTCGAATGCTCGGAGCAGGGTGTAATAAGGCGGGCCAATGACGCGCAGTAAAACCCGCTTGTCGGTGCCGTCATCGTTCGCTGATAGCCAGCGGAACGATTGTCGGTCGTTGCCCAGGCGCAACATCTCGCCGACGATCACCGGCAAGTCGTTCGCCGCTTCAAGTTCAAACAGAACGGGAGCTTGGGACGAAAGTTGTGGCGGCGTGGGGTCACGGACCACGGGAAGAATTTGCAGCCAACACGACACCGATTCGACCTCGCCGAGATGTCGCTTCACGCCAGTCACGCCAAGACGTGTCAGTTCCGTCGTGGTTTTCTTGGCAAGCTTCTCGTTGGTTTCAACTGCGAGTTGGCCTGCCGTGTCGAACGACACGGTGGCGTCCGACAGTGTGATGTCAGCCGGGACAAACCCGCCGGTCAAGACCAGACGAAACGTATCCAGATCGGGAAAAAGCAAAATCATGATGGCTATGCGAGTCCGTCAGGTTCAGGGTCTTCGTCGCCAGTGTGTAATGTTAACTCGGACTATACATTTCACCACAAATCACACGAATCGCACGAATGAAAATCGGAATGATAAAGAATGTTGTGTTACGTTTGCGGATTGGTCTCCAGCACCAACTCGTTCACTGCAATTTTTTATTCGTATGATTCGTTCGATTCGTGGTGGTACATCCGGGTTATTGCCCTTGGCCGGTCTTTTGGCGTTCGGGTTCGTTTGGTTTGCCGACGGGTTGGGCGGGTTCGGCTTGGGGTTCGCGTTCGATGACGATGTTACCGAGGTCTTCTGCTTTCATGCCTTTCCCGACGAGCTTTTCGACGATCTTTTTGTGCAGATTCTCGTGCTCGATCGGCAACGCATCCGGGTCGGATTCGAGTTTAATGACGATGTTCTGCTTCCCGGTCGTGGGGTCGCGGCGCAAGATAATCAGCAACTCGGCCACAATAGCGTCTCCTGGATTCGCGGTGAAAAATCAACTCGTGGCCGGCCCGGTCTCGGTGGCTTTTTTCTTCTTCAGTTTTTTGTTTTCGCTGGTGCTGTCCGGCATCAATTTGCCCAGCGTGGTGCTGTCAATGTTTTTATGTTCAAGCAACATGTCGCGGAGCGTTTCAATCAACGCCCGATTCTCTTTGACCATCTTTTCGGCGCGTTTTCGTTGTTCCTCGACCACTTCGGCGACTCGTTCATCAAGTAACTTCAACGTATCCGAGGATAAGTCCGCGCGGCGTTTCGCGGTGTTGCTTTGCATGTCGAGGTATTGCACCACGCCCAGCTTTCCGCCGCCCAGTCCTTGGACTTCGACCAGTTCGCGGGCGATCGCGGTGGCGGATTGTAAGTCTTGCGTGGCACCCATCGAAATGTCATCGAGCAACAACCGCTCCGCTTCGCGTGCCCCGAGCGCGACCGCAATTTGATCGAGATAAAAGCCCACGGTGCGGATGTACTTGTGGGCCGGGTCCGCGAACTTGACGTACCCAAAACTCCATTGCATATCACTGGCAATGGTGATGCGGTCGATCAACGGCGCGTGTTCGCAAAACATCGACACAACCGCGTGCCCGGCTTCGTGGGTGGCGAGGACCGTTTCTTCCGCCTTCGTCATCGTCGGGCGGTCAATCCATTCGGAAAGTGCGCGCTCGACGAGGGGGGCATCGGTGTCACCAGCGAGGTCATCGCGCAACCGCAACCTGGCAATGGACCGGCACAACGCATTCAAGTGGTCACCGCTGTATCGCGTGCCACCGGCTTGGCCCAGCACGTAGTCGTTGGTCCGCTTCACCGCGTAATCGACCGCTTCGGCGGACATTTTCAGCTTCATCTTCTGATTGTAAATCTCCAGTATCGCGCGGCGGTCGTCTGGTTCTGGGTACGGAATATGAAGGTGAAACTCAAACCGACCGGGCCGCAGTAACGCCGGGTCGATCGACTCCACGAAGTTTGTCGTGCCGACCACGAACACGAGTTCGTCCTTGTGGAAGCCGTCCATTTCCGTGAGTAACTGGTTCACCATCGAATGCTCGACGCCCGACCCGGT
>JAYSXU010000352.1:0-4602 GCA_043716965.1 Fimbriiglobus sp. | reverse complement strand
ATTCGCAATCCCCGTGGTTGTACGCCGAAGTCGGGTTGATTGAGCAAATCCTCATGAACCTCGTGCTGAACGCCCGCGATGCCATGCCGAGGGGGGGGACGCTGACAATTCGCACGAGAACTTTAACGACCGGCTTCGCGCACTTGATCGTGGTTGATACGGGTTCGGGCATGGATCAAGCCATACAAAGCCGACTCTTTGAACCGTTCTTCACAACCAAGCCGATCGGGCAAGGCACAGGCCTGGGCTTGGCAACGGTCTACGGAATCGTTCAGTCGCTGGACGGCCAGATTCGCTACGAATCCGCGGTCGGGCACGGCACGATGTTCGAGGTTGAATTGCCACTCCTTTCCGCGCAAACTTCGCAGCCTGTACCGACTAAGTCCGCGCCGAGTTCACACCCCACGCCGAGGCACTACACCGATCAACCCCATGTTGTCTTGCTGGTGGAAGACGATGAAGCGGTTCGTGAATTCGCCAAGAATGTACTCGAAATGTACAAGCTGACCGTACTGACTGCGGAAAACGGCCAGGAAGCCATCGAACTCGTGCGCAGCCGCACCGGCCATTTAGATTTGATCGTGACCGACGTGTTAATGCCGCAAATGACCGGCAACGAGATGGTCGCAACCCTTCGGCAACACTACCCCGATTTACGGGTTCTGTTCATGTCCGGGTACGTCGGAGATGAATGCCTTGTGAACGCCTCGACGACCAACACCGAGTTCCTGCAAAAGCCCTTCACGGTTGTTGACCTGATGGCGAAAGTGCGGAACCTTGTTCCGCTCAAGTCGGAAGTTTGATGGCTCAATCTTCACTCGAACCCTTACACGATGCACTTCAGAAACCCGGCGGTCAATTCCTCGCGGTTCAATCGCCGACCGATGAAAATGAGCTTATTAGAGCGGGGTGTGTTGCCCCACGGGCGGTCTTGTTTGCCATCGAACATCATGTGAACCCCTTGAAACACGAACCGATTCGGGTCACCTTTGATGCTCAAGATCCCCTTCATCCGGAAGATGTCCTGGCCCTTGGTTTGCAACAATTCGGAGATCCAGACGTTCACTTTCTTCGCACTCAGGTCGCCGGGTAACGTGATCCCCACCGAATACACTTCCTCGTCGTGAGTGTGGGCCGACTTGTAATCGTTAGTCGTCTTTGGCTGCACCACTCCGGTTGATGCCTTCAGTTCCGCGTGAAGTTCCTTGGGGTGCTTTTCCGTGAACAGGGCATATGTGCCGGATGTGGTTACGCTTACAACAAACGTTGCGTCAGTTCCGTGCTGATGGTCATGCAGGTCGAGTTGATAAATGGTCGAAGAGGGCGTCAGTGTTCCACCCCGTTCAAGTTCGAGCGGTTTTGCTTGAACACCGTTGACGATCATTGCCAGTGCGTCGTGCAGTGACTTCGCACTGTCACTCTTGGTCAGCACGAGCGCGGCGAGCATGTGGCAGGACGGCGTTTTGTGTATCGCAAACTCGTACTGCCCTGCATCAAGGTGGTAAACGCAGCCCCATGCAAAGGGTGATTCCTCGGCGAGGAATTGCGGATCGACATCCATAATCCGGTCCAGATTGAACCCGCCGATGCTCAAGATTTGTTCCATCTGGATGACGCTATTCTGCGTGCGATGCACCTTAGCAGCCGGGTTTATTCCGCGAATCTTGGCTTCGAGGTCATCGAGTTCAACACCGACCACTAAATCGGTTTTGTTGAGCAGCACGACATCAGCAAACGCGATTTGTTCTTGGACCTCGTTGGAATCCCAGTGTTGCTGAACGTGTTTGGCATCGACGAGAGTGACGATCCCATCGAGACGTGTTTTGGTCCGGAGATCATCATCGACGAAAAACGTCTGCGCCACCGGCCCCGGATCGGCCATCCCAGTCGTCTCGATCAGGATGTAATCGAACTTGTCGCGCCGCTTCATGAGGTCGCCAAGAATGCGGATCAGATCCCCACGAACGGTGCAGCAGATGCAGCCGTTGTTCATCTCAAAAATTTCTTCTTCGACCCGAATGACGATGTCCTGATCGACCCCCACTTCGCCGAATTCATTCTCGATCACCGCAATTCGCTTGCCATGTTGCGCCGTTAGAATGTGGTTCAACAGTGTCGTTTTTCCAGCACCTAAAAAGCCCGTCAGTACCGTGACCGGCACGCGATCGTTCGGCGAACTCATGGGTGAATCTCGTGGGGTTATCTTTTCCCACTATTGTAGTAGCCGACCCTCACCCCGGTGTTAATTGGCATCTCGTTTAGGTGGCACATCGGCTTCAAAGACGCGGTATTGCGGCAGATCGGCGGGGTGGACCGCTTTTGCGTCCAGCCCGCGTTCCTTCGCCGACCGGAACGCTTTCGTGGCTTCATTCGGGTTGCTTGGCGTCTGCCCCTGTTTGGCGAGCGCCATGTGGAACAGCCGCAGTGGGGTCTTTTCTTGCGATAGCGCGTCAACCAGATCTTTCTCGGCGAGTTCAAATTGCTTCGCCGCAATCCGGATGCGGGCACGGGTGTCCAGCACTTCACCCGTGAAGCCAATTTCGGCCACCGCGCGATCAACTAGGGCAAGTGCCTTCACACTCGATTGGGGACGCGGGGCTAGAATCCAGGCCAGGTTGTTCAACGCCACCACGTTGCGGGGGTCTTTCGCCAGGACGGCTTCATACGCCCGTTCCGCATTCGCGTAATCCATTCGCATGGCGAAAAACTCGCCTTCGTTCAATTGCAACGGCAACGAGTCCGGTTCGTCGCGCTTGGCAACGTCTAACCACTGCCTGACCAGCGTGAACTGCTGGTCGGACGCGCCAGTCGTCCGCAACACACTTAACCCCGCAGCCGCTTTTGTGCGACTTGGCAGCGTTTTCGACTGCTTCTCGATGAGTGCGAAACCGTCCGCATGTCGATCGTCAAACCCCAACAAGCCTGCTGCCGCCACGACGGCTTCGGGGCGAGTGGCAATCAGCGATTCAAACCGCTCGACGGCACTTTTTATCATCTTGTGACCGGCTTCGGTTCGGCGAACCGTCGGCATCCGGGCGAGTTCGTCCAGGAGTTCCGCTACACGTGCTGACTTCGCCGGCAAGTCACCCGCACTGGCATCGGCGGTGCGGATGTAGCTCTCCGCCACGACGAACGCCCGGTCTGGGCGATTGGCTAGGCACTCGAACCGTGCGACGGCACTAATCGCCCGGAAGTCAGCCGGATACAGCCCGAGAAGTCGTTGTGCGAACGGTTCGGCGGCGGCCAATTGACCCATCTCCGAAAGTTCTTCGAGCGCCATGATGTGGAATTCGAGGTTCTTCGGGTCTGCCGTCAGCAGGTTGTTCAATACTTCCGTGCTGGCCTTCCGGTTCCCGGCTGATCGGTAAACTTGGGCCAACAGGTACGCATCCAGCGGGGTCCGCGTTTCCGCCACAAGAGCTTGCAGGGCTTTCGTGGCCCGCTCCAACACTAACTTGCGGTCCGTGCCATCAAGGTATCGGGAGAGGGCCGTTAAGACCGCAGCGGTGGACCGTTTTTCGTCAGCGGTGTCGCCGTTGGCTTCGTCGGAATTGACGAGCAAATCCATCGCCCGTTTGCGATCGTCCATGCCGCCCCGAACCGCGAGGAGCATCGCGAGGTTGCGTTTGGCCCAGACTGTGTCAGTCGCTGGCGGTGTGCCTTTTAAGAACTGATCGAGCAACTCAATCGCTTCCGCGCGCTGAAACCGTGACAGTTTCAGGGCCAGTTGCGACTGCGTCAATTGCCGCTTATCGGTGGGGTTCGCAACCGACGGCTGCCAAGTTTTGGGAGCGGCGTTACTCTCCGCGAAGCTGGCCAGGGTGGTGTAGTACAACGGTGCCGGCAGCTTTTCTTTCGCGGTCTGGAGAACGCCGATGGCGCGCTCTGGTGAACCGGACTCCGGACACCGTAACGCGAGTCGCAACCAATCATCGGCGGTCGTCGTGGGTCGCGTCGTCGCTTTCTCGAAGCACTCCGACGCTTCCGCGCGGAAGCCGAGTGCCAAATACGATTCGCCAAGCCACCCCAGTCCGTCCGGTTCGCGTTCAAGGTATTGCCACGCGGGGGTCAGCAGTTTCTTGGCAACGTCAGGCGTGGTCTGTTTCATGGCTCCGCGAATCGCCCGACGAAACGGATCCTGCGCCCAACGCGGATCGGCAGCAAGTCGTGCCAACACCGCCGCGATGGCATCGTCCGCGCCGATGTTCCCGAGGTGCGCGATATAAGCTTGAATCGGCGGAAACCGGGACGGCTCTAAACGCACGGCGCGTTCAAACATTTTCCCGGCAACAACATTGTCGCCGATGAGGACATTCAATTTCCCGAGCGTGACACAGACGTCAGCACGGTCGGGGTTACCACCGAAGTGGTTGGTAAGTGCTGCGATCGAAGCGCGGGCGCTGTCCAGGCTCTTGGTGCTGATTGTGGACCAAGCTACAAAGAGCGAATTTGCTTTGCCGGTCGGGTCGATCTTCGTGGCGGCGTTCCGTGCGTGCGTGGCAGTTTGGGCGTCACCGAACAAGGTGGCGCGTTCACCGAGGATTTCCCACACGCCCAAGTCTAACGGCCGCCGTGCCGCGATCTTTTTGTAGGTTTGAACCA
>JAYSXU010000351.1:0-4616 GCA_043716965.1 Fimbriiglobus sp. | reverse complement strand
GCACGGTCGCATCCGCTTCACGGGCGGGTTGGAACGCGGCCACCGGGGCCACTTCTTCGACCACCACCGCGAGCGGGTCTGGCTCGAACGCTTCGGTGGGAAGCCGGGCCTGAACGTCCAGAATGCGTTCCAACCGGCCGTGCAATTCACCGAAGGCCGCCGTGTTTGCACGGCCTTCGAGCGTTTCCGCAATGGCGTCCGACGCCGCCAACAGGAGGTCGATTTCCCCGACGGTCGCCGTTCGTTTTTGGTCGTAATACTGGTCAAGCAGGTCTTCCATCCGGTGCGTCAGTCGCGTCACACTGTGAAACCCGACCAGCCCGGCGGCCCCTTTTAACGTGTGAATCGAACGGCGGATCGACTGCCATCGGTCGAGATTGGCCGGATCGTTGCATGCCTCGGGTAGCAGCGTGGTCAGCACCCGAATGTGGTCGTCCGCTTCCAACCGGAAGACTTCCAACAACTCCGCCGGTACCTCGCTGGAATCGTCTGCGACTGTCAGTGTCGAACGCGGGGCCACTTCAATTTCGATCTCTTCGACCGGCTCGTTCGCGGCCCAACTCTCCGAGGGATTGAAGTTGTCGGACAGCCAACTGGGTGGAGCAGCGGAGGAAGCGACGGTGAGGTCAGGTTGTTCGACCGGCTCGTTCGCGTCCCAGCTTTCGAGCGGGTTGAAATTGTCGGACAGCCAATTCGCCGGTGGGGGTTCCGGACTGGCGAAGTCTTCAAACGGGGAGCGTAAAAAGGACGGGGCTACAACCGCAGGCGGGGCAGCCGCCGTGGGCAGGGCTTCGTCCGGTGGCAATCCCCGCAGTTGTCGAAGGTGCTGCAACGCCTCGGCGGTCAACTCGGGTTGCTGACCGTCCCCGGACGACACACCCACAATGTACTTTTCGATATGCCCGACTGCGACGTGCATTCCCGCTAGCAACTCCGGCGTGCTGGTATCGGGTTCGTGCAAGAGCCGGTCCAGCAGTTCTTCCAGGTGAAAGGCAATCTGACTGAGTTCGGCTAGACCCACCATTCCCGACGCGCCCTTGATAGTGTGGACGCCTCGGTGCGCTTCGGTGAGCACGGAATCATCACTGGGCAGTGATCCCTCGGCGACGGTTTTTTGAAACGCCGTCAGTCCGTCTCGAATGACCGGCAAGTAGCCGCTCACTTCCTGGACGAACTCCGCGATGATCTCTCGATCGAACTCAGTCATCAGACGCCCCACCGGGACTGAAAGTTAAAATCCGCACGATCCCGAAGAGTTGGGAGCGGTTAGAAGATCCCGGAGGGTTGGAGCTTTCGTTGGGCCGCTGCCCCTTTGTTGGTGTTGGCCTTTGTCTTCGCCTTGCCAAATATCTGGGACAGGCTTTCCGGCATCATCTCGGCGGGGAGTTTGAACGCGCTGACCGAACCCCGGAGGTCGTTGGCGAGCCGCGTCAAGTCGTTCACCGACTCGGCGGTGCGCTTGGTTCCGACGGCGGTTTGCTGCGTAATTTCGCTGATGCCCACCATAGACTTCGCCAGTTCTTCCGACCCCTTCGCTTGTTGCTTGGAGGCGACCGAGATCGACTGGATCAGTTCGGCCAACTTCACGGACACCCCTTCAATCTCGGCGAGTGACACCCCGGCTTGGTGAGCGATCTTCGACCCGCCGACGACTTCCTGGATGTTGCGCTCCATCGCCGCCACGGATTCGGTCGTTTCCCCTTGAATCGCGCGAACCAGCACGGCGATTTTCTTCGTCGCGTCCGCAGACCGGACCGCGAGGCGTTCCACTTCTTCCGCGACCACGGCGAAGCCCCGGCCTGCATCGCCTGCGGCGGCGGCTTGAATCGAAGCGTTGAGTGCCAAGATCCCGGTTCGGTCCGCGATGTCGTCGATGAGCTGAACGATCTGGCCGATCTCCTGCGAGGTTTCCCCGAGCCGCTTCAACCGCTTGGCGGTTTCTTGCGTCTGTTCCCGGATGCGGGTCATGCCGTCGATGGTGTCACGCACGGCGGAGTTCCCTTGCCGCGCGTTCTGGAGGGCTTGTAGGGCGACCGTGGCCGACAACGCCGCGTTGTCCGACACCTGTTGAATCGTCGAGGCCATGTCGTCAATCGCCGCCGACACGCTGATGATTTGTTCGGCCTGGTTCTCCGACCCGTTGGCGAGGTGTTTCGTGGCGGCGTCCATCTCGTTGGCCGCGTTGGCCACTTCAATCGTCGTGGACTGTACGCGGCTGATAATTTTCCGCAGTTGTTCAATGGTGTAGTTGAAGGAGTCCGCGATCGCCCCCGTTGCGTCCGACGACACTTCCGCTTGCATCGTGAGGTCGCCGTCTGCCGTACTACTCACTTCTTCCAGCAATTTCATGATCGACGCTTGCAGGCTGTCGTACTCCGCTTTTTGCTTGCGAATCAGCTTCTCGGTCGTCGCCAGCACTTGGTTGAACGAACCTGCCATTTGACCGAGTTCGTCGGACGTGACCTTCTCGGCTCGTGCTTCAAAGTGCCCCAGGTCCACTGCGCGGAAGAGGTCGAGATAGGCCCGAATTTGACGACTGAAACCGCGTGTCACGAGGTACCCTAACCCCATTGCCAGTACCAGTCCCCCGCCCACCGCACTGAACCCAATCAACAGGTTCGTTCGGAAACCCGTGATGCGTGTGACGAGTTCCTTGTCCAGCAACGGTTGCGCCGTGTCTACGATCCCGAAGTCCGCGTCAACGACGTTGTTGGACAGGACAGTGAGCTTCCGTGCTGTGGCTGTGGACTTGGCGGGTTTGAGCAACTCCGCGTCCACGTAGTCCAGGAGGTCGTCGTGTGATTTCTTCCACTGTGTCAGCTTTGTACCGAGCGCGATGCCTTCGGCCTCTCTCCGCTCTTCGGTGATAATACTCATCCCGGATGAGGTCAGGTCGTTGGCCGCTTTTAATTCGCCGTAGAGCCGATTGATTATGATTTTATCAGCGGATCCCTCGTCGTCCGCACTCGGTAGAGCGGTGGCGACGATCGCCCGCCAGGCGATTTGCCCGGTCAAGTCCGCGTCCGCCGTTTGGTTCAAGACGATACTTTGTAGGGCGTAGCTGGTGTACTCGGGGTCGAGCGTCAGCTTGCTGGTGTTGGCGGCTTCGGTCATCAGGTCTCGTAACGCCAACGTAAAGTTATCGCACGCCGTTAGAACTTCGATCGCTTTCTCTCGGTTCTTGGGTTTGATCGCGGTGACCGCTTCCGTGACTTGTTTCCACTCCGTCTGGATGCGGACCCACACCTTGGGCGTGTACGTTTGGCCTGGGGTTTCGGCGGTCAGTTTCATTTCCATTTCTTCCATCACTTTGACGGCCGCTGCCAACTCAGCCTGTTTCCGTTCGATGACAGTTTTGCCCTCGGTTTGTCCCGAGACGAACTCGGCCGTTAGTCGGCGGTATTCAATCGCGTGCCCGATCGCTTGGCGAATCGCCCCGAAGTATTCGACCCCGATCCGTTCGTTCCGTGCAAACACGATTTGGCTGTTCACGCTGGAATACAGCAAATAGCCCAGTAACAGTGTCGGAATCAACAGGGTGCCAACGGTCAGCAGGAGCTTCCCGGAGATGCGATTGAGGTGGAACGGGCTGAGGAATTTCGCAACGCGATTCATGGAAGAGTCCCGCGAAGGGTGAACGGAATGTCGTCACGCATACGAGGCGATCCCGGCACTCGGGTCTTGCCTCAACACTGCGCGGTCAACGGGAATCTAGAACACGATTGAGTGTTCGGTGAAGCAAATTATTGGTCGGCGCCGAAACGATAGGGCTTTTCCGTGCTGCAAATTCTTGTAGGTCGTGGTCGAAGCTTTGCGAGGCCCGACACGAACGAGTGAACTGAAAAGGTCTCGCCGCACGTGCAGAGAAGTCGAATGTCGGGCCTCGCAAAGCCTCGACCACGACCTACAAGACGACAATTTGACGCTGTCAAATCAACCGATGCTGGCTTCGATGGATTGGATCAAGTGGTGGGCGTTCAGCTCGTGGACCAGCTTGCCTTGATCGTCGCCTAAGCCTACCAGAATGGGTCCGAGGTTAGGGGCGGTACACCGGGCGAGTGACCCATCGGGACTGGCCGCTGCGATCGGACGGATCCCCGCGACACCGTGGACAACAAACGCGAGTTGGCAATCGTTGGTCTCGTCGTTCAGAACGACGAGGCTGCCCAAATTCGTCTCCGTTGCTTGAAGTTCTAAGTACGACGACAAGTCCACAACTGTGACGATGTCCCCGCGGATGTTGGCTACGCCAGACAACCAGCGGGGGACACCGGGAAGCGGCGTGATCGGTACGGACCGCAGCACTTCGCGCACGTTGCGGATGGGTAACGCAAAGCGACTCCCGGCGAGTTGGAACAGCAAGTGCCGGTCCCGAACATCCCGTGCAGGGAGATGTTGTCGAATGACATTGGCGGCGGGCACGTCCCAGGAAACCCCGGTCTCCAGGTCGCCGAGAGTTCGTCTCCCCACAGCCGGTCTGACTTCACAGGTCAGCGCTGCGGTCGTCGTTGAGCAGGGGTCGTCGTAGCCATCGACCGCCGCAATCAACGACATCGACCCCGGCGCAAACCCGACCAACCGAACGTGCCCTTCCCAGGTGCAGTCGCGTTCGAGTG
>JAYSXU010000036.1:0-6459 GCA_043716965.1 Fimbriiglobus sp. | reverse complement strand
CGCCCTACGCACTGATCGTGCCGGCCGGTGTGGTCCATGCGTACAAGAACGTCGGCGATAAAGACGGCTGGGTGTTCAACGGCGCGAATCGACTGTACGCAGGCTGGTTGAAGCAAGATCCCGTAGACGAGATTCGCCACGAGAACCAAGCGGGATCACCGTACCAGTTGGATTAGCACCACGAATAACACGAATCAGACGAATAATACAAAACCGCAATGATGCGACTTGGCGGGTACTGCGAATCCATCCAAGATGTGAGATTCGTCGAGGATGCGTCACGGAAGTTTGTTCCCATTTGCAGCAGACTGGTTTTCTACCCCGTTGGGGTTGAAAACGAAGATCAAGAGACATACTTCCACCAACAAATGTGCCGCCTACCCGTGTTCTTAACTCTCCAAGTTCTGATTCGTATGATTCGTGTTATTCGTGGTGAACTCTCTTGTCATGCCAGTGCCGTTTTCACGCAGGCTTTCAGCTTCGCCAAGCCGGTTTTTGCCACGGCGTGCGGGTCTTGTTTCCAGTAGTCGCGGTTGAACAGTTCGAGTGAGACGAATCCACGATAGCCGATGTCGCGGAGCGTTTTGAACACGTCCGTAAGCGGGGCGAGGCCGTCGCCGGGGTAGACGCGGTCGGCATCGCCGATTTTCGGGCGGTCGATTTTTGGGTAGTCGTTGACGTGGAAGATGCCGATGGCGTTCGGTGCGAGGAGCTTCAACCCGTTGAAGTCCGACCCGCCTTTGTACAAGTGGTATACGTCCGGCAACACCGCCCCGCCGAGTTGACCACACTCCGTTGCCACAAGTAGTGTTTCACCAAGTCGCTTCAACGTGCGGGAAAAACCCCACACTTCCACGATGGGCGTGATGCCCATTGTTCGACCGAGTTCGAGCAGTTCGCGGTAACGGTCCGCTGCAGCGAGCAAGTCGATCACGGGTTCGGTGAACTTCGGGTCATCGCGTTTGCTAGTGCCGCCGGTCGCGCCAACCGGGGGTGCCGCGATGCGACTACCGCCGATTTGTTGCACGCGGTCCATGTCCCGTTTCGCTTGTTCCAACCCTTTCTTGCGACGCGCTTCGTCTTGAACAATCCACTCTGCGAACCCAATCGCGTCCGGCACGTTCAACCCGGCATCGCTGATGCGCTTTCGGAGATCGGCCAACGTGCCGCCGGTTTTGGTGAACTCTTCAATCTCCGAAATCCACGGCTCGATCGCACCATACCCGGCCTTGGACGCAATCTCGATTAGCTCGACAATCGGTCGAGATTTGCCGTCGGCGTTGCGAACAGTGCTGGTGTTCAAGCAATACCCAAACGGCTCCGGGTTCACCGGCTCCGCAGCGCGGCTGATCGTTGTCGTTGCGATGGCAGCCGTACCAGCCAGCCACGCACGTCGAGTAACAGAGGGTGTCATGAGAGGTTCTCGTGAGTCGGTGACTTCGCAGGTAAATCGGACGGCCGTTTCCACGGTCAAGCTTACCAAACTCCGTCAACGAAAGAACCCACCCGCACTGGCAGGTGGGTCTGTGTCACGGTGACAGGCGGTTACTTCTTCTCGACCTTCTTGTACGTGAACAGGAAGAAGCTGTTGTCGGTGGTCGATTCAAACTTCGTCGGGCGTTCGCCGCCCATCAGGTGGTAACACAAGGTCATTTTGCCGTCTTCCAACTTGATGATGCCCTTGGCCTTGTTCCCCTTCAGGTCGTCGGGTGACAGGATTTCCATGTCGATTTCGACGGGCGTTTTTGACGTGTCGATTTTGTACCCGAAGACGAACGTCGCCCGGTCGTCGGCCACGGTGATTTGGTCTTTGGTCACGTCCGTCGTGCCGTTCATCGTGTCTTCATACTTTTCGCCCGCCTTCAACCCGGCGGACAGTTTCCAGCCACCGATGAGTTTGGCAGGGTCAAGCTTCTCGGGCTTTTTGTCTTCTGCTGAGACTGTTGAGGCCACGAAAATCGCCAGACCGAGCACCACCATACGTACCAGAATCATGGTCAATTTCTTGGGTTTGAGGACACGCCCCAGCACCCAGGGCATGGCCCTGGGCTGACGGAACGTCCATATTCAGGGCCGAAAACCACGCCGACAGAAAACCTCGATCTTTCTAGGTTTCCAGGCCTGAAAGACTCGCACAACCAGCTAGGGCGATGCCCTGGGTGCCTAGTTGTTGTTACTGCTTGTCTTCTTTCTTCTCTTCTTTCTTCGCTTCAGCAGCCTTGAACGTGAACAAGTAGAAACCGTTGTCTTTGGTCGATTCAAACTTGGTCGGGCGGTCGCCCATCATCGGGTGGTAGCACATCGTCATCTTGCCGTCTTCGAGCTTGATGATCCCTTTGGCTTTCGCGCCCTTGAGGCCTTCGGGTTCCAGGATTTCAAAATCGACTTCGGCAGGTGTCTTGGTGACATCGACTTTGTAGCCGAACACAAACGTCGCATCGGGACCGGCCAACGTGATCTTTTCTTTGGTCACTTCGGTCGTGCCTTTTTTGGCATCGTCGCCGGACTTCTCGCCGGCTTTCATGCCTTCGGTCAGACTCCACTTCCCGACGAGCTTGGCGGGGTCGAGCTTCTCGGCCTTCTTGTCTTGCGCGACAACAGTTGACATCACCAGAGTCGCCAAGCCGAGCGCCAACATGCGTATCAAAATCATGATCAATTCCTTGGGGGTCAATTTCTTCACACGGACTGAAGTACACCTTCAGTTTGGGCACCCCTTTTCTAGTCGGTGGTGATAACTGGCAACAGGTCAATTTCTGATTCTTCGGCGGCGTCACATTTTTGTCGAAAGCTTGTCTGAGTCTTCGTTTTCAACCCCAACGGGGTTGTTCCATTAGCCCAGGGTGAAACCCTGGGAACCTGCCACGCAGAGGATGCTTCCAGGCAATTGGTGCAGCTCCCAGGGTAACGGGCCTTCGGCCCGCAACCCTGGGCTAATCGAACAACCCCGTTGGGGTTGAAAACCCGTTGCAGAAGAAGTGCCAAAAAATGTTACCAGACCCTTCCTGAAGCGGCACAGTTTTTACACCAGACCCGGCAAGGCGTGATAGAATTTGGCATCGCCCGATTGTCCAGGACTTCCGATGATTCGACCACGAAGCCTCATCTTGATTTTGTCACTACTGGTCGTCACGGGAATCCTTTTGGATGCGGCCATCGAGGTGGGGCCAGCACCCGCACCGCTTTCGGAGCAAGAGTCCGCGTCCGATCGCGTCAACGCAATTCGCACCGCGTTCCAATCGAATACCAAGCCTGTTGAACTTGCCGATCCACGACTGGTGCGGTTCTTCGAGTGCATTTCCCGAGCGGCGGATACGAAGAACCCCTTCTCTGCGATCGACTCGTTTGACCTGGATCGACTGCATACCGAAGTTCGTGCCGCCCATGTTTTGCCGCGACCGGATCGGAACCTGGACGACCCGGACGGGATGAAGAAGCTTTATTCCGGCGTCTGGAAAGCGTTCGAGAGTCGGTGGCTGGGTCAGGGTTGGCAATCGACGGAGATCCGTCGTGTTGACACGTTGATCGGCGGCCAGGAAATCATCGTGTCCGCCCGGCATCGCACTGTAGACGGGGTCCGACCGCTACGGTGGTGGTTCACGCAACGCAACCAAGAGCTTTTCGCGTTTGATGTGGAGGATTGCCGCGTCGGGATGCGGTTGTCGTACCAACTCGCACCGCTGTTCGCCCTGCAAGCGAATGAAGCCGACCATGCCGCAATTCAAAACGGCTTGACAGCCATCAACGATGCGTACCTCGCATTGGCAGGACGAGAGCCAATGCTGGCCGACCAACTTCTACGACCCGCTCGCGCGGCCCCTTTCCCGAATGCTGCCAAAGCCATGTTGTACTTAACCGAAGCGGCGATTGCACTGGGCAACAATTCACCCGCAGAGGCACTGCGTTTCACGACCCAAACCGACGAAGTCCGCCCTGGCATTCCGGGCACGGATTTGCTGCGAAGCGTCGCCCACTTTCGCTTGAAACAGTGGGTCGAAGCCGTCACCGCCAGCCGACGCTACATTGATCTCATTGGTACCGACCCGCAGGCGAGTTACGTGCTGAGTGCCTCGTTGCTCGAATTAGGCAAACGTCCGGAAGCCCTCGTCGTGTTAGAAACCGCCCGCCGCGATTTCCCGAATGACGACGGGTTGAAGGAGCTGCTAACTCGGTTTGCGGACCCGCAGTAACACGGTCGGGTTCACGGCTTCAAACCGGAGACTTTCGAGTTGCTCGACGCCACGGGCCAAGTTCATGAGCAGGACATCCACTGTAGGCGCGAGCCGCTTCAAGACGGCATAGGTGGAGGAAATCATCTCTAGGGTGCCGACGTTCGACACCAGCCGACCGCCGGGCCGTAATGCAGTGAACGCACTTTCGAGCAGCCGTGCCACTTCGCCGCCGTTGCCACCCACGAAGACGGCGTCCGGTGCCGGCAGGTCCGCGAAAACAGCCGGGGCTTTGCCGAAAACGGGCTTCACGTTGGTGATGCCGAACTGCTCCGTGTTGGCCACGATGAGGTGGTAATCCGCCGAGTCTTGCTCAATAGCGTACACAACACCTGGTGAAACCAGTTGGGCCATCTCGATCGCCACCGACCCCGACCCGGCGCCGACATCCCAGGCCACGTCGCCGATTTGCAAGTCCATTTGTGCCAACGCAACCGCCCGCACTTCGGCTTGGGTAATGAGGCCGGTTTTGGGCCGCGATTGGGCGAACAGTTCATCCGGATTGCCGAAGCGGGCCAGTCGGGAAGTCCGGCGCGGCGAGTCCGCGCGGTTCGGCTTGCGTTTCAAAATCATGATGTTGAGCGGGTCGAACCGCAGGTCTTGAATTTCGGACAGTTCGCCTTGGGTGATCCGTTCATCTTTACCACCCAGGTTTTCACAGACGTAAGCGCGGAAGTAGTCGATGCCCCGTGCCAACAGTTCCCGCGCCACGCGGTTCGGGGGCGTCGTTTCGCTAGTAAACAATCCGACCGTTTCCGCCGACCGAATTTTATCCAGCACGTCGTCAAGTTTTTTCGCCGACATGTCCGTGAGGTAGGCTTCTTCCCACGTCTCCATGATTCGGGCAAACGCAAGCTGCATGGACGACACGTGCGGCACCACCTCGAACGCATCCGGGCCGACTTTGTCACACAAGTACCGGGCGGTGCCGTAGAACAGCGGGTCGCCGATCGCCGCGACGACTTGCCGTTTCGTGCCGAGGCCGGACTTCAACTTCTCCACGATGTCCGGCAAATCGCTGCCAATGCGGACCCGCTCCGCTTGGAGTTCGGGCAACAGCCGTAGCGCGGCATCGGAGCCGAACACCACTTCGGCAGCCTCAAGCACTTCCCGGCTCCGGGAAGTCAGCCCCGCTAACCCGTCCGGGCCAACGCCAACAATCGGGATCTTCGGAATCACGGCAATACCTCGGAAAGAGCGGATGATTAGCCGGTATTGTAGCCAGTCCGAACGGTGCAGCTCATTTCTCTGGTGGCAAGAAGAAGAATGTTCACCGCCGAGGCGCAGAGGACGCAGAGAAATCCAGAAACATTTTCTTTTCTTTCGCTGTGCCGCTGTGTCACTGTGGTTAAACGCCTCTATTTCAGGTGTTTCACGAGAGTGTCAATGTTATGTCGCACGGTGCCGATGTAGGTTTCGCCGGGGGTGCCGGGTTCGCCGAGGGAGTCAGAGTACAGCGAATCGGTGCCGCCGACCAAGGAAACGTCGCGGTTGTACTGGGACTTTACCGTGTCGAGGACTTTTTCAAGGCCTTTGGGTCGGACTGAGGTTTCGCAAAAGATCGCGGTGATGCCGCGTTGACCGATAAAGTTGGCCAACTCTTCAACGTCTTTGGTACTTGTGGTGAACGACGTACTGACGCCCTGCAAGCCGCGCACTTCAAAGCCGTAAGCACGGGCAAAGTACCCGAAGGCATCGTGCGACGTGACCAGCACACGACGCCCTTGGGGGATTTTGTTCGCCTTGTCGCGGACCTCGGTGTCGAGTGCTTGGAGTTCGCCCAAGTAGCGGTCGGTGTTGGTGCGGTAGGCTGCGGTGTGCGCGGGGTCGATCGCCGTCAGTTCATCACGGATCGCTTCGACGCACTTCATCCAGATGCGCACGTCGAACCAGATGTGCGGGTCTTCGGCGGTGTCGCCATCGACGTGCCGCACGTCGGTTTTGTGATCGAGCTTGTGACTGACCGCCACGGAGCGGGTGCCGACGTTGCGGTTTTCTTCGAGCAACTGCGTCATCTTGCCTTCGAGGTGCAGCCCGTTGAAAAAGACGATGTGTGCTGACGAAAGCGTTTCCGAATCCCCGCTAGCGGGTAAGTAATTGTGCGGATCGGTCCCGGCTGGCATCAGGGTCTTCACGTCCACGTGAATGCCGCCGACTTGTTTCACCGCATCCGCAATAATGCTGGTGGTGGCAACGATTTTCACCTGCCCTGTGCCAATCGCCCCCGGTC
>JAYSXU010000350.1:0-14090 GCA_043716965.1 Fimbriiglobus sp. | reverse complement strand
GGCCCCGTTTCATTTCGTGGCGCTCGGCTCAAGTTTTGGCCGAAATCTCCAGACACGCACGCGGAACGGCCCGTCAACACCCGGAACGCTTGGCACCGTGTTGACTTGCATCACGCTCACGCACCAGTCCGGTTTTCGCAGGGCAACCGTCCCGCACAACCGGCATGACTCGCACCCTGGAAGGAGCCTCTTGCTCATGAGTTCACCCGCGCAGCCCCGCCGTCTGGGTTTGGAAACGCTCGAACGCCGTGACACTCCGAGTACCCTTTTCAGTGATTCTTTTGAGCAAAATCGCATTCCGAACCTGAGTCCTGGGTGGTCCAGTTGGGGGACGGATACCTTCATCACGACCAAGATTAGCGCGGCCACAGGCCAGAATGCCGTGGCGTCACTCGGTTCCCCAACAACGTACTCGCGGCTCTGGAACACGCTGCCCCAACCCGGCGACGCCCCCGTCTCCGTCAAGATTTTGACCGACACCCCCACCCCGGTCGAACTCATCGCTCGGGGTGAAAATCTCTCGCTGCACACCGGCAGCTACGTTGCCGCACGGGTCACGACCGGGGCGAGACAAATTGATCTCGTCGAACTTCGCGGTAAGACGACCACCACATTGGCCACGCTTCGTGTGCCCACGAACGTCTACAGCACCTGGTTGAACGTCACCTTAAAGCCAGTCGGTAACTTGCTGACGTTGTCCGTGCAGCGTGGTGACACCGGGCAATTTTTGACTGCCCAAGGCACCTGGCAAACGGCGGCCACCGATGCCCTCCACGCCACGACGACCCTGCAACCTGCAACCGGGTTCGCCGGGATTGGTCGCACGCCCGGCGGTGCTGGCATGGTATTCTTCGACGATTTCTTGGTCGAGTCTCCGCCCGCACAACTCATTCAGGAAAACTTCGACACCACCGCGATCAGTAAGCTCCCGACTACCTGGACGGGTTGGACGAACGACAACACGCCCGGCTTTCAGACATCCATCAATCGGGCGAACAGTGCGCCCAACGGCTTGATCGCAACCGGCGGCACAAACACCACCGCACGTGCTTGGCTCACCGCGACGCAACCCGCCGCCGTTCAAGCCACAGCCTCGCTCTACGCCGACACACTCGTGCCGGGCACGCTGTTTGTTCGCGGTGATGCTGTCAACACGCCCCGCGCTACGTACTACGGCCTGACCGTCACACGCGGCCTGGATGTGCGACTCGTGCAAGTGGTGAACGGTGTTGAAACGACGCTGGCCACGGTGAAATCCAAGAGCTACGTCAGTGGCGTTTGGTTGCGAGTGACACTGACTGCCGACGGCGACAAACTCCGTGCGATCGTGTCCCGCAGTGATGGCGGCCAGTGGTTGAACGCGGACGGCGATTGGTTAAACAGTCCTGAACCCGTGATGGAAGTGACCGATACCGCGATTCGCAACGGCGGGTCCGTTGGGGTGATTCGCAGCGCGCGCACGGCTGGCCCGGTGGCGTTCGATGACGTTGAAGTTCGCCCCGCGTCCAACACCGCCGGGCCGCAAGTCACGGTGGCCGCATCGCAAACCGGGACCAGTTACACCGGCGATGTCACGTTCAAAGTCACTGCCGCTGCGAGCCAGACGGCACGGCGGATCGAATTCCGCTTGGACGGCAAGCTGCGTTCAGCCGCTCAATCCACGCCTGCCGAGTGGACGCTCGACACAACCTTGTTGGCCAACGGTAGCCATGAACTGATCGTGCGCGCGGTGGACGAAACCGGGAACGTCAGCACGACGAGTCTGCCGTTCACGACCAACAACGCGAATGCCGCCCCGCTGCCGACACGCCCGGAAATCCCCCGCAAGTTCACGCACATCCGCATCGCGCAACTGGCGTACAGTGGCAACCCGATGGGCGAATTCGAGAAAGCCCGGTTGCAGGATAGCGTCGATTTGGTCGTGCCGAATCCCAAGTATTTGAGCGCGATCGACGCGGCTTCGCCGACGACACCCCAGATCATTTACTCGAACCTCTCGAACCTGTACCAAGGGTTGCTAACCGACTGGTTGAACTACGCCGACCGCTCGAACGCCACCCGCGAAGCCGCGTTTTACCACGTCTCACAGGCCACGGCCTTCACCGGCAGTAGCCCCTCGTCCCAGCCGGTGAATTACTTCTGGGACGTGTCCTGTAGCAATATCAGCGGCACGGCGTCACCAACAGACTACACCTCGGCGGCACGGGGCGGGCGGTCATTCTCCACCGAGTTCGGTGTCGTTGGCACTGCCGTTTCGATCAGCTACCTGGAGAAGTTCCGTGAAGTGAATCTCGATCTTGTACGCGCAGCGAGCGCGGGTTGGCAAGGCACCTACGAGTACGCGACTGCGACCAGTGCGGACGGCACACCGCTCGCATGGAAGGCACTGACCCTGTCACAAGACGGCACGAACGGGTTGTCGCAATCCGGTCGTGTGACGTTCGACCCGCCAGCGGATTGGGTTTCGTCAAAGGCGTCTGGAACCGATCGGTTGTACGCCATTCGCATTCGCACCACGGCGGGTACGCAAGCCGACGCACCAGTTGCGAGGACGATTTTCGGGCGGGATTACGTCTCGGCCAACGGTCAAGCCAAGGGGACGATCCCCGCCTTCGATGCTGCCGCGGACCGCGACGGGGACGGCTATCTCAACGATGCCGAATACGCAAACCGCGCCAAGGGCAAGGACGCGCGGTTCGTGTACGAATCCCGGTTGTTCTACCCGTACTACGGCCAGATGCGGTTCTTGACGAACCCGTCATCGTCGGCGGTGCGGAAGTGGGCGGCGGACTACCACACCCGGATCTTGCAGCAAAACCAGCTCGCCGACGGGTTCTTTTTGGACAACTCGAACGGTCGGTTCCCAAGCACGGGCAGCCCGATCATTGAACCGATCACAAATTACAGCGAAGATTCCGCGAACCTCGTCGCATCCGTTTGGAAGGCCATCACCCCAAAGATGGTCTTCACGAACACGTCGGGTGGTAGTGCGGATGCCAACGCGGTCACGCAATCGTCCACCGGCGTGTTTGAAGAGTTTGTCCTCCGGCCAACGGACGCAAATTGGGCGGCATTCAACGACGTAGCTAGTCTGGTGAAGCAACGTCTGGGTGCGGATAGCCCGTCGCCGTATGTGATCCTCGACAGCCACCCCGGTGCGTTTGCCACGACCGACGACCGCGTTCGCACCGGGACGTTGGCTTATTACTACCTGCTCGCGGATCCAAACCGAACGATGTTGATGTTCGCCGGCGGTTACGCCCCGTCCGCCCCGTGGTCGCAAACCTGGATCCCCGCCGCAAGTGTGAACGTCGGCCAGCCGCAAAGCGCGTTCACAACCTTCGCCAGTGGCAAAGACCCGGAGAACGCCGCTCTCGATTACCGCGTCTACAGCCGTCAATACGCCGACGCGCTGGTGCTGTACAAACCGCGATCGTACACCCTCGGCGTCGGCACCGGCACCATCAGCGATGCCACCGCCACCACGCACAAGCTGGACGGCAATTACCGCGTCCTCAACGGCGACGGCACCCGTGGCCCGGTCGTCAACCAGGTCACCATCCGCAACGGCGAAGGGGTTGTGTTGATGAAAGCTTAGCCCTGGGTGCCAGTTCCCAGGGCATTGCCCTGGGCTGGTCGAACGGCCCTTTCAGGGCCGAAAACCCATTGTAGATGAAGCGTCAGGAAAATTTGCTACGCCGTCAATGTCGTTCGCAGGATTTTCCATTGGCTCTTTGAGCGTCGCGATGGCATAATGGTGGTGTAACCCCTGACACGGACGACAGGTTTGACACCCCGCTGCGAGTCGGCGAACTCGCGCACGGTTCCGGATGAACTGCGTTTCGCTTCGCCATCACATAGATCTCGATGGACCGTTATTAGTACTCGGCCCCACGGTTTTGGTGGGGATGACGCCTGGCAGGAGTGGTGAAAGCCACTTTTTGCGTTGGAATTATGGCTGACTTAGCATTCGGGCTGGGATGGATTACGCTGCTAACCTTTGTCTGCCTCCGCGTGATGATCCCCGGCCTTCGTCTGATTCAAACGATCCTTCCGTCGCCGTTTCGGGTTTGGCCCGGAATCGGGAACGGACTGGGATCGGTCCATGCTGTTTTGTGGCGCTCACAGGACTGGCCCGGAGTTCAGTCTCGTGCCGGCCCCGCAATCGCCCAGGTTGTTCCGAGGAACCGAACGGACCCCCGAAAGGAATGGTCCGTATGTCTGATCCCGTGCTTATCGCCGGGTTAGTGTTTGGTTCGACCCTACTCGCGGTCGGATTTAGCTTCCTGGTCTTTCGTTTATTTGGCAAAGGTCGCACCCCATCGATCCCGTCCAGCTACGCCTCCAGTGCGTCGGTTGGCTTGGCGACCGTGGACCCAGAGCAGGCTCGTATCACTGAAACCAAAGTGCTCGATATTCTCGAAATCGCCAAGCGCGACGGGGAACGCATACTGAAGGATGCCGAACTCAAAGCGAAGGATGAATCGTACCGGCGCCGTGAAGAACTGAACCGGGAACTCGAAACGTCACGCAACGAACTGCGGGAGCAAGAGCGCCGGGTTCAGAAGCGGGAAGACGCGAGTGAGGACAAGGCGAAAGACCTGACCCGCAAAGAACGCACCGTCGAGGGGTTGCAAAAGAAGGCGGTCGAGCAGAAAGAAGTTTTCGAGCTGAAGGCCAAAGAACTTGACGGGATTATCGTCAAGGAGACGAAGAAGCTTCACGAGATTACCGGGCTGAGCCGCGAGGAAGCCGAGCGATTGTTGATGGAGCGGCTGGAACAACAACTTTCCACCGAAATTGCTACGCGAATTCAACGCCACACCGAGCAACTCAAGTCCGAGGCCGAAGGGCGGGCGCGGGAAATCATCACCACGGCCATTCAGCGCTACGCCGCCGAACACACCACCGACACCACCGTTAGCACCGTGGACATCCCCGACGACAACATGAAGGGCCGCATCATCGGCCGGGAAGGCCGCAACATTCGCACGTTTGAAAAATGCACCGGCGTGGACGTGATCGTCGATGACACGCCGGGCGTGGTCGTGGTCTCCGCGTTCGACAACGTCCGCCGCGAAACCGCCCGGCTCGCCCTGACGAAGCTCATTCAAGACGGCCGCATCCACCCGACTCGCATTGAAGAAGTCGTGCTGGAAACGCAACTGGAGATGGAGAAGCACATCCAAGAAGTCGGCAAGCAAGCGGTGTTGAACGCCGATGTGGCGATGCCGCACGAAAAGATCGTGCACCTGTTGGGCCGGTTGAAATTCCGCACCAGTTACAGCCAAAACGTGCTGCAGCACAGCCTGGAAGTATCCCACTTGTGCGGGCTGATGGCCGCGGAACTCGGGTTGAATCCCCAACTGGCCCGTCGGTGTGGGCTGTTGCACGACATGGGCAAAGCCGCCGACCACGAGATGGAAGGCGGCCACCCGAAAGTCGGCGCAGAGCTAGCCAAGCGCTACGGCGAAACCAGCAAAGAAGTGCTTCACGCCATTGCCGGTCACCACGACGACATCACAATTGGCAACATTTATACGGTGTTAGTGGCGGCTGCCGATGCCATCAGTGCCAGTCGCCCCGGTGCGCGACGCGAGACCCTGGAGAAGTACATCAAGCGAATGGCGGACCTGGAAGCCGTGGCGTGCGGGTTCCCCGAAGTGGACGCGGCGTATGCCATCCAAGCGGGCCGCGAACTCCGGGTGATTGCGAATTCGTCTCGGGCGACCGACGCCGATGCCATCCGGGTCTGCCGCGAAATCGCGCGTGCGATCGAAGAACAACTCGATTACCCCGGCGAAATCAAAGTCACCGTGATCCGCGAAACCCGCATCCTCGAAATGGCGAAGTAAACAGAGGGTTGGTGACAAGAATTTAGACAGGATTGACAGGATTCAACAGGATTTCAAATTCGATCTTAAATCCTGTCAATCCTGTCTAAAAACTCGGGCGAGGAGTACACCATGCCGAAACTCGTCGTGCTTTCGGGTGCGGACGTGGGGAAGCAATTTCCCCTCGTCGCACCGTCGGTGACAATCGGGCGTCACTCGGGCAACGAAATTCAACTCACCGACAACCGGGTGTCGCGGCGGCATTTGGAAATCCGCGAATCGGGCACCGGGCATCAACTCTTCGACCTCGAAAGCGGCAACGGCACGCAGGTGAACGGCCGGTTGGTGCAAGTGATTGACCTGCGTGCCGGGGATCAAATCGCCGTCGGCGACACGGTGCTGGTGTTCACCACGGACGCCCTAAAGCAGGACAACGCGGACCGAACCCGATTGATTCTTCAACCGCCCGTCGCGTTCGCCTCCGCGATTTTGCGATCCGTTGCCGCCGATACCGGTAGTCAAATCTTGCGTCGCCCCGACAGTGCCACAACCGAGTGGCTACGCAGTAGCTTGGCAAATCTCCGGGTGATGTACGAAGCCACCACGGCCGTCAGTCAGATTCTTGACGTGGACGAACTGCTTGGTCGCATCATGGATTTGGTCTTGCGAACCACGGAGGCGGACCACGGTTGTGTGATGCTCACCGATTCGGAAAGTGGCGAACTGATGCCGAAGGCCGTTCGCTCCCGGAGCACGTTGACCGGCAAGAAGCAGGAGTTCATCGTCAGCCGCACCGTGATTGATTATGTGTTGAAAGAAAAGCAAGGCGTGCTGGTGTCGGATGCAGGCACGGACGATCGGTTTCGCCGTGGCGAAAGCATTGCCAAGCACCAGATCCGCGAAGTGATTTGCGTGCCAATGAAAGGTCGCCACGAAACCGTCGGGGTGATTTTTCTGGAGATCGGTGGCACGGAGTTGCCTCGCACTGCAGCGACGAAATTCACCGAAGACCACCTGATGCTCGCCGTGGCGATTGCCCACCAAGCTGCGCTGGCCATCGAGGAAACACGCTATTACCAGGCGTTTGTCCAATCCGAACGCCTGGCCGCAATTGGCCAGACGATTGCCGCGATGTCGCACCACATCAAGAACATCATGCAAGGCGTCCGCTTCGGCAGCGACATGGTCCGCATGGGCTTGGACGGCGACGACCGCGAGATGCTGACCAAGGGTTGGCGACTGGTCGAGAAGAATCAGGCCCGTATCGACGACTTGATTCTGGACATGCTCAACTACTCCAAGGAACGCGAACCGCTGTTGGAACCCACCGACCTGCTTTCGTTGGGTGCGGATGTGATCGACATCGTTCGTGGTCGCGCTGATCGCAGCGGCGTCCTCATCGAATGGAACCCGGTTACGTTGCCCACGGTTGTCTGCGACCCGGACGGCATCCACCGGGCGCTGCTGAATCTCCTGAGCAACGCCGTCGATGCGGTCGAAAGTTGTGACCAACCGCACATCACCGTGACGACTGCGATCACGCCGAACAATGAGTATGCCGAAATAGCGGTCACCGACAACGGCCCCGGCATTCCACCGGACAAGCTCGCGGACATTTTCAAACCGTTCGTCAGCACGAAGGGTTCCAAAGGGACCGGGTTGGGGTTGCCGGTCAGTCGAAAGATTCTGCAAGAACACGGCGGCGATGTTCTCGTCACAACGTCCCCCAAGAACGGCACCACGTTCACGCTTCAGATCCCGATCCGCCGGGAATGAAAATTTCTCACGCAGAGACGCGGAGACGCAAAGAAATACAAAATCAGAATCTCTCTGCGTCTCTGCGTCTCTGCGTGAGAATTGGCTTTTTGTAACCTACGCCGATAATGTGAGCGAATGCGATTCCTTTTTCTCGGCGATATTGTGGGTGCCCCTGGGGTGGCTTTCGTGCGGAAAGCGGTACCCCGTTTGCGGCTATCGGAGCAACTCGATTTCGTGATTGCCAACGCGGAGAACGCGACGAACGGGTCGGGGTTGTCGCCGAAAGATTATCGCCACTTGAAAGCCGCTGGCATTGATGCGTTCACGTTGGGCGACCACATCTACAAAAAGTTCGACATCGCCGAAGTGCTCAACAACCCCGTTGAACCGATCTGCAAGCCCGCCAACTATCCCGCAGCGTCACCAGGCCGTGACCACGTCCTATTCACCAGTCACGAAACGTCAGTCGCGCTGATTTCCGTGATGGGCCGAACCTACATGCGGGCGGTCGATTGCCCCTTCGCCGCAGTCGATCGGGTGTTGGTAACGATCGGCAACCAAGCCCGCGTCATCATCGTGGACGTTCACGCCGAAGCAACCGCCGACAAATACCAAATGGCCCACCACTTGAACGGCCGCGTGACGGCTGTTCTCGGAACCCACACCCACGTGCAAACAGCGGACGAACAAATCCTGTCCGCATCGACCGCGTTCCTCTGCGATGTCGGCATGTGCGGCCCCTACGACAGCATCTTGGGTCGCCGCATCGACCGCGTACTTCACACCGCAATCACCTTCGAGCCGACCGCATTCGACGTGGCCACCGGCGATGTCCGACTCGCCGGCGCAATCGTAGACGTGAACCCCGAAACCGGCAAAGCCACCGCCATCCGCCGCATGATGCTCCGCGAAAGCGACCTACCAATCATGTGATCCCGGCGAACCGGCGACGTCAGTCGCCTGGATAAAAAACTATCCCGGCGAACCGGCGACGTAAGTCGCCTGGGTAAAGCCTACCTGCCAATAGTTGCAACCACCCTGGAGATTACCTACCCATTGCTTGTGACAGTCACCCAGGCGACTGACGTCGCCGGTTCGCCGGGAAAAACCGCTTGCTGCCTTACTTTTCAAACAGCGCGGCGACGAAGCTATCGGGGTCGAAGACTTCGAGGTCGTCAATGCCTTCGCCGACGCCGATGTACTTCACGGGTAGGCCGACTTTGTTCTTGATGGCGAACACGGCGCCGCCTTTCGCGGTGCCGTCGAGTTTGGTCATGATGATGCCGGTGCATTTCACGGACTTCGTGAACTGTTCGGCTTGCACGATCGCGTTTTGTCCGTTGGTGCCATCCAGGACGAGGAACACTTCGTGCGGCGCTCCGTCGATCTGCTTGGCCACGATGCGGTGAATCTTTTCGAGTTCGCGCATCAGGTGGGTTTGCGTGTGAAGTCGCCCGGCGGTATCGACGATGAGGACATCGTAGCCACGGGCTTTTGCGCGTTCGCAGGCGTCGTGGGCGACCGCAGCAGGGTCGGAGCCTTGCTGTTGCTTCACGATGTCGCAGCCGATGCGTTCGCACCACACCGTTAGTTGTTCGACTGCCGCCGCCCGGAAGGTGTCACAGGCTGCAACCAGTACCTTTTTTCCGTCGAGCTTCAATCGGTTGGCGAGCTTAGCAATCGACGTGGTTTTCCCGGAGCCGTTGACCCCCGCAATCATCACGACCGTCGGCCCGTTGGCCACGAAGCGGATACCGCCCTCGGGATCGGTCAGCATGTCGCGCAGTTGTTGCCGCACGAACAACTTCACGTCTTCGCCGACTTCCCGGTCCAAATAGGCTTGCCGAACCCGCTCGACAATTTGGCCGGTCGCCTGCACGCCGACATCCGCCAGCAGCAATTGTTCTTCAAGTTGCAAGAGAAACGCTTGATCGACCCGGCGGTTCCCGGTGAACAAATCGACGATGCCGGAGAAGACGTTCCGCGTCCTCGATAACCCCTGCTTAAACTTCGAGTAAAGCCGCCCCAGTACCATGTGTTTCGCCTTCAAATCGCGGGAATCCGTGCGTCAAATTTATTCTATTAGCCACGGCCATCGGTGGCGTTCCCGTTGACCCGGTTGGGGGATCGTTCTATCATCAACCGAATCTAAACGGTCGGACTGATTGTCGTGGTCCTGCTGAACATTATGGCCCTCCCCGGAGTCTCCGCATGAACGCGGAAGAGCGTAAACACCTGGAAACGAACACACTGGCTGAGGGTGTCAGCTCGCTGGTCGATCGCGCCAAAAGTGGGCAAATCTGGAACCGCTGGACGTACCGCATCATCGTCCTGACCGTCGCGGCAGTGCTGATTGGTGGGTTGTCGTGGTACTTGATTAAGGAAGGCAAGAAGACGACATCCCGGCAGTGGATGGAGTTGGCGCAACCGACGCAAGACGACCTCGACGGCATTGCGAAATCGGGCAAGGACACCATCACGTCGAAAATCGCCCGGATCGAACAAGCTCGGGCACTACTGGGTCCGGACGGCTTGGCGTTACTGCCGGTCCGGTTGTCCAGTCAGCGGAATAAGGGCATCGCCAACATTCAAAAAGCGCGTGACGAATTCACGAAACTCGCGGACGAGTTGAAGGGCGACAAAACCCTCCGCGTGACCTGCCTCCTGCTCGCGGCGGAAGCGGAACTTTCACTCGTCGGGATCCCGAAGGATGCCAACAGTCGGGATTCCCTCGGCACGGTGAAACAGGCCGCCGATCTTTACGACCAAGCGGCCAAGGTCGTCGGCGAAAGCACGAAGTTGGGACTAGAATACACCGTGAAGGCGAAGCAGTTGTTAGCCGATGAAACGATTCTTTCCAACGCTGGCAAAGTGTTGAACGAATCGTTGATGGTCGCGCCGTCCTTCGACGGCTTCCCGAAGAATGACGCGATCAAGATCCCGACCAACATCGAACCGAACAAAGATGCGCCGATTCCCACGCCAATTATCCCGCCAACACCGCCGGTCATCACGCCACAACCCGTTGTAGCGCCAACATCCACGCCGGCACCGGCGCCCACAACACCGCCCACACCGAAGGGTTGATTCCAACAAGCAACTTTCACCACAGAGCACCGAGAAATCCACACGCATCTGGTTTGGATTTCTCGGTGCTCTGTGTGTTCTGTGACGCACAGCGAGTCTGAGCTGATCGAGGCGAGATGCGGATGAAATCGAAAAGCGACCTGGAAGCCGAGATCACGCAGGCCATCATCCGGTTCAAAAAGGAGTACATGGGCCGGGGGCCGCTGTCGGCGCGGACGTACTTGCTGGGCGACATGGCTTTGGTCCGCCTCAAAGGCGTGTTGACACCCGCCGAACAGAAGTTGGTGCAGGTCGAAGAGAAGAGTCGGGGGCGTGACCTCATCAAGCAAGTGCGGCTTGAACTGATAGAACACGGCCGGCTGTTGCTCGAATCGGTCGTCCAGGAAATCCTCGGCGTCAAGGTGGTCAGCCTGCACACCGACATCAGCACGACCACGGGCGAGAGCGTCCTCCTGTTCACCCTGGATGGCGAACCGGCCTACAGCCGACTGTGAGCAGCGCGATTGCCAGTTCATGGCTTGACATCCGGGCTAAACTCATTAACATTTTTAACATCATCTCCGGGCGTCGTGGGTGTCGTCAACACGCCAGCCGCGATCTCGGAGATAGCGACCACACGAAAGCGAATCAGCCACCTAGGACGGAAAAAGCCCGAGTGGAGATGAGCCGTTGAGACGCACTTCCGAGTGTTTCTCCACGGCTTTTTTCGTTTCACCTCACCGCTTGGAGAACGAACATGCAGAAGCTGATCCAAGGCATTCACCAGTTTCAGGATAAAAACTTCCGGCCACTGCAAGGGCTGTTCGAGGAACTGGCGAAGGGCCAGCAACCCGAAACCCTGTTCATCACCTGTTCGGACTCCCGGATCGACCCGACGTTGCTGACCAAGGCCCAACCCGGCGACCTGTTCATCCTGCGCAACGCCGGGAACATCGTCCCGTCGCACGGCGCGGGCAACGGGGGTGAGGCCGCGACCATCGAGTTCGCCGTTTCCGCCTTAGGCGTCAAGGACATCATCATCTGCGGGCATTCCCACTGCGGGGCGATGGCGGGCCTGCTCCACCCGGAAAAGGTGGCCTCCCTCCCCGCCGTCTCGGCATGGCTGTCCCACGCCGAGACGACGCGGCGCATCGTCCGCGACAACTACGGCCACCTGGACGGGGATCGGTTGCTGACGGCCACGATCGAAGAAAACGTCCTGGTGCAACTGGAGAACCTCCGGACGCTACCGGCGGTCGCGTCCCGACTGGTGCGAGGCGACTTGCACTTACACGGATGGGTCTACAAAATCGAAACGGGCGAAGTGTTCGCCTACGACGTGGAGAAAGCCCAGTTCGTGAAACTGGCCGAGTACAACCCGCCGATCGAATCCAGCGTGCGGCGACGGACCACGCCGACGATTTGATTCCGGTCACTGCAACAACAATAGGCTTCGTAAGAGTTATCCTTTTCGGTTGTGACGAATGGTCCATTCAGCGACGGAACGGGGTTCGACGGGAACCGGCCATGAGGTCGGGCGTGAGGTCGGGCGTGAGGTCGGGCACGCTCCGCCTCGCCCGTTCATGCGGCTACGACAACTTCTCCACCCGGAACGCCGCGACATCGCAACGGTGGTGGTGTTTGCCGTCGCCGTGGCGGTGCTGTCGTTGGCCACGCCGATTGCTGTCGAATCGTTGGTGAACACGGTCGCGTTCGGCGTGCTGTTGTGGCCGGTCGTGGTCATTGCCGGGGTGCTGATGAGTTGCCTCGGACTCGCAGCTGCAATCCGGGCCATGCAGGTTTATGTGGTCGAGTGCGTTCAACGGCGGTTGTTCGTCCGGGTGGTCGCGGACTACGCCGACCGGATTCCCCGCGTCAAGCTGGAAGCCTTCTACGAGTGCCACGGCCCCGAACTGGCGAATCGCTTTTTCGACATCGTCAACCTTCAGAAGTCCCTGGCCACTCTCGTGCTTGATGGGGTCGCACTCGTTGTGACTGCGGGGGTCGGGATGGTGGTCCTGGCTTTCTACCACCCGTTCCTACTGGGCTTCGACATCCTGCTGATCCTGATGATTGCGTTCATTCTGTTCGTGCTCGGGTGGGGCGGCATCACCAGTAGTCTTCACGAGTCTCAGACCAAGTACGACGTGGCGGCGTGGCTGGAAGAATTGTTTCGGTGTCTGCGGGGGTTCAAGTTTGCCGGCGGGCGCAATCTCGCGTTAGAGAAAGCCGACCAGTTGGCGAGCGAGTACGTCACCGCGCGGCGGCGGCACTTCCGGGTCGTCTGGCGTCAAACGGTGTTCGCGCTGGGGTTACAAGTCGTCGCGAGCACGGCCCTGTTGGGGCTAGGCGGCTACTTGGTCATCGACCGCCAACTGACCCTGGGCCAACTTGTCGCGGCGGAACTCATCGTCGGGTTGGTCGTCGCCTCCGTCGCCAAACTGGGGAAATACGCCGAGACCTTTTACGACCTCATGGCGGGTGCGGAAAAGCTCGGACTCATCACAGACCTGCCGTTGGAACACGACGGCGGGGAATCGCTACCCGATAGCGGACACGGGATGGCGGTGAGGTTCCACGGCATCGGTCGCGGTTCCCAACGCGAGTTCCCACCTGAGGTCGATTGGCACGTGGCCTCGAACGAGCGAGTGGCGGTGATCGGACCGCCGGGGTCCGGGACGACGACCGTGTTCGAGGTTCTGTGCGGACTAAGAAATCCGGGCAACGGGACCGTGGAACTCGACGGGATTGACATCCGTGGGCTGTCATTGGAGCGGTTGCGCGAGCAGGTGGCGTTGGTCGAGGGGGCGGACATCTTCACCGGCTCCGTCGTCGAAAACGTCCGGGTCGGTCGGTCGGACCTTCCTCTCAGCGCCGTCCGGCAGGCGTTAAGCACGGTCGGCTTGGTGGGGGTCGTTCATGACTTGCCCGGAGGGCTGAACGCGACGTTATATCCCCACGGCGGGCCGTTGTCGGCGAGCCAATCAGTGCGGCTGACCCTTGCCAGGGCGCTGATCGGTCAGCCCCGCTTGTTGATCCTCGACGGCGTGCTTGACACCCTCGACCTCCGCGAATGCCCGGACCTGTTGCCGTACCTGTTCGACCGCTCCTCACCCTGGACCTTGCTTGTTTCGTCCGCCACGCCTGCCATAGTCGGGATGTGCGATCGCGTCATGAGTTTATCTCAGTTTGAACCCCCGATTCCGCTCACGGAACAAGGACCGACCCGATGACCGCTCGATTGCAAACAGGGTCCGCGTTCAGTTCTCCTGCCAGTTTCTCGACGTTGCGGCGGGTTCAGACGCCGCGCCTCGCGGTGGCCGTTGCGGTGGGTTTGCTGATTGCTTTCGCGTTGTCGCCCGTTGCCCTTTTGTTCGTACCGTGGCAACAGACCGTGCAGGGTCGCGGCCAGATCGTCGCGTTCGCGCCGAC
>JAYSXU010000349.1:0-4619 GCA_043716965.1 Fimbriiglobus sp. | reverse complement strand
GTACGCGGCGCGCTCCGGTTCGCGTGGGTATGCCGGTGCCAACTTTGTCAGCCCCGACGGCGGTCGGAACGGACTGTTTTGCGACTGGCTAGTCGTTGATTTTGGCCCGTTGCTCGATGATCGGGATAGCAAGATGGATTTCGGAGCCGCTGCCACGGCGGGTTTCAGAATGACTCCCTCATCCTGACCCACGTCGCTATAGGCGTCGTGCGGATTCTCTTCGGGAACAATTGCTTCCAACGCCGCGGGGCTAAGCTGCGGCATTTCATCCAGTGTGGGAACCGGAATACTGGCCGGCACCCAGCGCTCCAGATCGGTTGCCACTTCGTGCGGTGTTTGGTAACGTTGGTTCGGGTCTTTCGCCATCATCCGGGCGACGATGTTGGCGATGGCTTCCGGCACTTCTGGCCGAATCTGGCGAATCGGCGTCGGTTCTTTGGTCCGATGCCACAACAGCTTTTGCGAAACCGTACCGGACGGAAACGCCGGATGACCGGCGAGCAAGAAATAGAAGCTCGCGCCCATCGCATAAATATCAGCCCGGACATCGACCGCGTGACTATTGGCGACCTGTTCGGGTGCCACGTAATCGGCGGTGCCTAGCACGATTTTGTCGTCGTACTTCACCGTCAACATGTCGGTTTGGTCCTTGTAGAACCGGGCCAACCCCATGTCGAGAATTTTCGCGTTGCCCTTGCGGTCAATCAGGACGTTCCCCGGCTTGATGTCCCGGTGAATGATCCCACTGCGGAAAGCAAAATCGAGTCCGATCGCTACTTGCCGGATGTAGTGGACCGCCCGGCCCACGTTCATCGGGCCGAACTTCTTCACCATGTCCAACAGGTTGGACCCGTCAATGTACTCCATCACGATGAAGTGCAAGTTGCCGTCTTGGTCAATGTCGTGGGTCCGCACAATGTTCGGGTGCTCAAGCGACCCGGCGGCGCGGGCTTCCCGGTAGAACCGACCGAGTGCGGCCGGTTGCTCCGCTTTTGCCGGCGGAAGGACTTTGATCGCCACGCGGCGTTTCATGTACATGTGCTCGCACAGGAACACTTGCCCCATGCCGCCAATGCCCACCCGTTCTAGCAGCTTGTACTTGCCGATCGTGAACCCGCGCCACTTGCCGAGCAAAAATTGCTCCGCCTGGAAGTTGGTAATCAAGCCGTCTCGAATCATCGAATCGGCCGTCTCCCTCGGGTCTTGCGGCAAGCCCCGCCCGACTTGACGCCGTTGCAAATAGCTAGTTAATTTCTGATCGTCGATCATCCCGCTTTTGCGGATGAGTTGGAGCAGTTCTTCAACGGAGGATGGAACGGACATCGGGTACACCGTACAAGCCGAGGGGTTTGGCAGGGCAATGATTGATCGGGTGAAAGCTAGAACAGGCTCAGCCAACACGCAAACCGGAGGTGTTCGCTTTGACCAAGACTTTTGAGAACGAGAGTGTCAGCGGAGAGCTAAGAATTCAGCCTGAATCAAAGTCTGGTCCCTAACCGTTACAGAATCGCGCCTCGTGTGAATGATTCTTCACAACGGGCGCCGGATTTGAGGAAGCAGTTGAACAATCGACAAAGGTGCCAATGGAATCGTGCTTCCAGAAAACATTGGTTTTTTTCTGCCAGCGCTGAAGATTCTCGCGCGACACGCTCAGGCAACGGGTGAATCGGTTGCGGGAAATCAGTTGCGGTCGTACACTGTTCGCCACGTTCAGTTTTCTCACCCCTCCGTTTGGAGACCCTCCCCATGAACCGCCGCGACTTCCTTAAATCATCCACGATCGCCGCATCGACTGCCGTTGCGACATCATCAACTGGCCCGATGCTAATCGGCGTCGAAGACAAAGCCGGAACTAAAGCACCGCGTGTGGGGGCTGATGCGCACACCTACGAATGCGTTCACGATTGGGCACAACTTCCCGGTGAATTGGAATGGCAAACGACCCACAACATTGCCGTGGATTCCGCCGGGTTGGTGTACGTCACCCATGAAGGCCATAAGGGTCGCAAAGGGGCCAACACCGTGATGGTCTTCGACGACAAAGGTAAATATGTGCGGTCGTTCGGTAAGGAATGGCACACTGGCGGGCATGGCATTGATATTCGTAAAGATGGTAACGAGGAGTTTTTGTACTTGACGAACACGTGGGCCAAGACGCCGAAAGTGGCGAAGGCGACGTTGAAAGGCGAAATCGTTTGGCGTAAGGAACGCCCTGAGATCAAGGAGTACGAAAACCCCAAGGCGAACTACTACCCGACCAACGTCGCGTTCTGTCCGGACGGCAGCTTCTTCGTCGGCGACGGCTACGGGTCCAACTACCTGATGAAGTACGACACGGACGGCAAACTCGTCACAGTCTTCGGCGGCAGTGGGACGACCGACGGCAAGTTCCGCACCGCCCACGGCAACTGGGTCGATACCCGCGACCCGGCCAACCCGGTGTTGGTGACCTGCGATCGGGCGAACCAACGGCTGCAATGGTTCGATTTGGACGGCAAGTTCCTCCGCGCCTCGAAGCCCCGCGAAATGGTCATGTACCCAGCCCACATCGACATTCAGGGCGATGTCATGATGGTCGCCGATTTGCACACCCGCATCAGCCTGTTCGACAAGTCCAACACGCTGATTACGCACCTCGGTGAAAATAGCGAATGGCGAGCACGGGTTGTTGGTTCGCTGGATGCAAAAAACAATCTTGGACCGGCGGTACGCAGCCAACCGAAAGCCTGGGAAGCCGGAAAGTTCGTTCACCCCCACGACGCTTGCTTTGACGCGAAAGGGAATATCTACGTCGCAGAGTGGGTCGATGGCGGTCGGATTTCATTCTTGAAGAAAGTCGGATAACCCAGATCGTTCACCACGAATCACACGAATCGGACGAATAAGATCAGATTCCAAGTGAGCGATAAGCAACACTAGAGGATTTGCTCCATTATTCCAGCCAATTCAAAATGTCTTATTCGTTCGATTCGTGTGATTCGTGGTTCAATCTGTTAACGGTGGGGGGGATTTGTTGTTGTTCGTCGGAATCCCGTCGCGGTTTGTTACAATAGATACGATGAGTGATGACGTGAAGCCTCGAAGATGATCCCGCCCCGTATCGGATCTGAGAATCGTTGACATGAACTCCCCGCCGCGTCGTTGGCCTGGCTTATCGGTTTGTTTCGCAGTGGCCGGTTGCACCATACTTGTTCCGCTCACGGGATGCAGTCCGCCGGAAGAGATTCGCACCTACACGGTCAAGAAACAAGCGGATGCACCAGCCCCGACAATCGAAGCGCCCCAAGGGGCAATCAAGTCACGCATCCTGGGCGGCATCATCCCCATCGCCAACGGGGGCTTTTACTTCCTGAAGTTCACCGGGCCGGTTGAAAAGATTGACCCGCACGAAAAACAGCTCTTCGCATTGCTCAGTTCAATCCGACTCGACGACGTTCGCAAGGCGCCGACCTACACGGTCCCCGAAGGCTGGAAGGAAAGCGGCGGCGCACAGATGCGGTTGATGTCGTTTAACGTCGGGACGCCGGGAACGCCGGACCCGTACATCTCTACGCCACTCGGAGGATCGTTACTGGACAACGTGAACCGCTGGCGGAAAGAAGTGGGATTGGCGGACGTGACGGAATCGCAATTGCCCCAGGTGGCACCCGAAATCTTACTCGGATCGAAGAAAGCTTACAAAGTCGATTTCCGTGGCCCCGGCGGCGCACCGCAACGCCCCATGCAGGGTCGCTAAAAATGGGCCGCTAAGAGGAGTGATAAACGATGAGTTTCCAATTGATCGACACCCGCGATGTTAATGCCCCGGAAATGTCCGTGACCAAACCCGCCGTGCGGTCCGTCAACCCGATCTTGACCGCGTTGAAAACGGTGGCGTCGTTGAAGTTGACGGTGTCGCTGTTTGCGATGTCGATCATCCTTGTGTTTTTCGGCACCGTGGCGCAGAAGAACGCCGGGATTTGGACCGTCGTCGATCAATACTTTTGGTCGTGGATGGTGTGGATTGACGTGCAACTACTGCTGCAGTTCGGCCAAATCTTTTTCAGCGTCCCTAGCCATTGGTCTACCAGCTTGTCGATTCCATTCCCCGCCGGGAAAACCATCGGCGGGCTGATGTTTATCAACCTCGTCTCCGCCCACATCGTGCAGCTTTACAACATCGTCAACGTGACCGCCAAGCAAGCGAAAAAAGGGTCGGCACTGGGTGACGTGTTGAAGGTACTTGTCAAGCGATCCGGAATCTACATCCTGCACGGCGGGATGTTGCTACTGTTCGTCGGAGAGTACGTCACGCGGGAGTGGCAAGTCGAGCAGAACATGGTCATCACCAGAGGCGGCTCCGCGACGTTCAGCTTTGACACCCGCAACCACGAGCTCGCCTTCATCGACCGCGCCAATCCCGACGAAGAAAAAGTGACGGTGATTCCGTCACGGATGCTCAAAGAGGCCGCAAGAACCACAACACGGGTTTCCCACCCGGACATTCCGGTCGATGTGGAAGTGAAGCAATACTTCACCAACTCGAAGCTCCGCGATTTGCAACAAAGCCCCATCAGCAAGGGCGAAAACCCCGCAACGGTGGGCTTGGGCTTGGAGGCACTGGCGGAGAAAGTCACCGA
>JAYSXU010000348.1:0-1567 GCA_043716965.1 Fimbriiglobus sp. | reverse complement strand
AATGCTGATCGTCGGAGAAGTCGTACAGCGAAAGGTACTCCGTCAACGCTTCGCGGCCCTTGTGACGATCGGTCAGCGACAGGTGATTCAACGACAAGTGCGACAGCAACTGCCAGTAGGTCATCTTGCGGGACGCTTCGTCCAAGCCCACGGTTTCGGCGGGTCTCTGCATGGGTCGCAAAGTCGGCGTGGGTTGCCGGATCACGCTGATGTCGGCGGGCACGCTCATCCCCAGGGGTTGCCGTAACGACCACCCGGCGGGGTTTTTGCTCATCTTCAATGGGAGTTCCCGGTTGCAGCAGGTCACGGCGGCGAACGCAAGGTCTTGGGCGGGGCGGCGGGGGTTGAAATCGCAATCGACGAAGTGCAGGTTCACTTCGGTCCCGCGATCCTCGAACTTCCCACTCGTCCGGCGGCGGGCGTACCAGTAGCGGCGGTCCCGGTCCCGGTCTTGGTGGCGGAACGAGTAGAACGGCTCGAACCGGATTTCTTCGCCCAGTTGCGTGCGCTGATAGACTTCGTCCACCGAATAAATCTCGTGGCCGTCCGGTCGGTCCGCATTCGGCACGATCGTGTAGTCGTAGCGCTGGTGGGTGATCCGCATCCCTTCGGTGCTGCGAAGTTTGAACAGGTTCACCATCGGCCCGCATCCCAACTTGAAGGTCGCCGCACTCACCGCTTGTTCCAAATCCGCATTTACGGATTGGTTGAAAAAGAAATGCACTTCAATCGAACTCTTCGTGAGCAAGCCGTCGGCACGGGCTTGGTCCCACCCCGCGAGGTCAAAGAACCAGAACTTATCGCGGTAGGCAAAGAACTCCGTCATCAACCGATAGCCCGGAAACGCATGGTCCGGGTACGGCAACACGCCTTCGTCTTCCCCGTCGGTGGTCCCCGCCACCCGGAACCCCACGGGTTGTATCACTTCGGACGGCGGCACGCGGCTCACTTTCAACTCACCCGGTTCACGGAACACGACGGTCGTAACGTTGTTCATGAGCAGTTCATACAGTGCCGGTGTCAGCGCGGCGTCCGTGTCGATGAACAGCCGGAGGCTGTTGGGCCGGCGCGTGACCGGGTCCATTTTCCCGAGACCCAGCGTGGCGAGGGGTTGTCGGGTCGGCAAATCCAATCGCACGACCAGCCGGGATTTACTACCGTTGGCGGGGATGCCGAGTTGCTCCGTGGTGAAGTCCCGGAGGTCGGTGTAGGGTGGCCCCTTCAGGGTTGCGCTACTAACGACGACGGGCCAGAGTTTGATCGGGTACACAGTCCGGTATTCGCACTCCGTACCGTTGATGGGTGTGGTGCGGAACGCCGTGTGGCGGGGGATGGTCAACCCGTTCGTCAGGTCCGCCCCGGAATGCGGTTCGAGCCGGGCGATCAGCATCGACGGAATCGGCGCGAGGTAGTGCGGATAGAGTAGCCCTAACAACGCTTCGGTCAGCTCGGGGAAATCGTCGTCGATCTTTTGGTGAACTCGGGCCGCGAGCAGGGCGAACGCCTGAATCATCCGTTCGACGTGCGGATCGGGACTGCGCCCGGTCGTGGTGTCCAGCCCCAGAAA
>JAYSXU010000347.1:0-4631 GCA_043716965.1 Fimbriiglobus sp. | reverse complement strand
ACTTCCACTGTGGTGATCGGCCGTTTCCGACTCGTACCCCGATGCATCCGATCCACCCCGTTTTTCCTCTCTTGGAACCCTCTCCGATGTTGCGTTTTTCGTTCCGACTTCTGGCGATTGGCGTCGTGGTTTTGCCGTTCACAATGCTCCAGGCCCAGGACGCTCCGCCGAAAGGCGAGGTCATCAAGTTCGTGTTCGAGCAGAGCAAGGTGTTCCCCGGCACCACGCGAGATGTCTGGGTGTATGTGCCCAAGCAGTACGACGGCACGACCCCGGCCTGCGTTTATGTCAACCAAGATGGCGTGCAGTACAAGGCGCCAGACGTGTTCGACAAACTGATTCATTCCAAAGAAATGCCGGTGACCATCGGCGTGTTCGTGATGCACGGTCGCGTCAAAGCGGCTGACTCCACGAAGGCACTGGACCGCTTCAATCGCAGTTATGAATACGATGGTCTTGGCGATAGTTATGCGCGATTCGTGTTGGACGAACTGCTACCCGCGATCGAGAAAATGAAGACCGCCGACGGTCGGGAAATCAAGCTTTCCAAGAAGGGCAACGACCGCGCGATCGGTGGCGCGAGTAGTGGGGCAGTTTGTGCGTTCACGGCGGCGTGGGAACGACCCGATGCGTTCAACCGCGTCTTCAGTTCGATCGGCACTTACGTGGGGCTACGTGGCGGCCACAACTACTCCACGCTGATCCGCAAGTACGAGCCGAGACCGCTCCGGGTGTTCCTCGAAGACGGCAGCAACGACCTCAACATTTACGGCGGCGACTGGTGGATGGCCAACCAGGCGATGGAACGCAGCTTGAAATTTGCGGGCTACGAAGTGGAACACAACTGGGGCGATGGCGGCCACAACGGCACCCATGCCACCCAGGTTTTCCCGGACGCGATGAAGTGGCTGTGGAAGGGCTGGCCAGAACCCGTGAAAGCCGGCGCGGGGTCGTCGCAACTCAAGGAAATCCTCCTTCCCGGCGAGGGCTGGAAGTTGGTCGGGGAAGGCTACCAGTTCACCGGAGGCCCGGCGTCGAACGCCAAGGGTGACGTTTTCTTCTGCGATGTGCCCAAGAGCAAAATCTACAAACTCGACGCCACTGGCAAGCCGACCGAATGGGCTACGGACAGCAAGCGAACCTCCGGTCTGGCGTTTGGTCCCGACGGCAAAGCCTACGCCGCCGCCGGTGGTAGCCAGCAAATTCTCGTGTTCGACGAAGCGGGTCATGCCACACCGATCGCGGAGATGGTGCCGAGTAACGACCTTACCGTGCGCTCCGATGGCAGCGTTTATGTGGCCAACCCGAACGCCACGGGCAACGACCGCAGCCGCATTTGGCACATCACGGCGAAGGGCGAAAAGAAAGTCGTCGATACCGGGTTGAAGTACAGCAACGGCATCACGTTCTCACCAGATCAAACGCTGCTTTATGTGGCCGATTACGGTTCCCACTGGGTCTACAGTTACCAAATCCAGCCCGATGGTTCGTTGGCCCACAAGCAAAAATACTACCACCTGCACGCCCCGGACAAGGCCGATGACGCGGGCGCTGATGGTATGAAGACCGACCGCGACGGGCGGCTGTGGGTGGCCACGCGGATGGGGCTGCAAGTGTGCGACCAAGCGGGGCGGGTGAACGCGATCATCCCGACACCCAACGGCAAATCGTCGAACCTGTGCTTCGGCGGGCCGAACTTCGATACGCTTTACGTGACGGCGGGTGATAAAGTTTACAGCCGTAAGGTGAAGGTTCGCTGGGCCAACGGATTTGAACCCCCGATCAAACCGAAGGCGCCTGGGCTGTAACTGACAACGCACTGTCACTCCGAACCGATTTGCTAACCTGGACAGCCGATGCCAATCCCGTTGTTGCCGAACGATGCCTACGATGACGCACTTTTGGCACACGTCAAGCCGCCGGGGTGGGTGAACCCGACCCCGGCGCCGATGTACAACCTCGTGGCGATTGGGGCGGGGGCAGCGGGGTTGGTGTCGGCAGGCGGCACCGGCGGGTTGGGCGGGAAAGCCGCGATCATCGAACGGGATTTGATGGGCGGGGATTGCCTCAACGTCGGGTGCGTGCCGTCAAAAACATTGATCGCGGCGGCGAAGACCGTGGCCACCATTCGTCGCGCGGCGGAGTACGGAATCCGCGTGCCAAGTGGTGTGGCTGTCGATTTCGCGGCGGTCATGGAGCGGGTGCGGCGAGTACGGGCGGACATTGCACCACACGATTCCCCGGAGCGATTTCGCCGCGAATATGGTGTCGATGTTTTTCTGGGTGAAGCGCGGTTCACCGGACCGGACGAACTCGAAGTCGGCGGGCAAAAGTTGCGGTTCCGCAAAGCCGTCATCGCCACCGGGGGCCGTGCCAGTTTGCCGGACATTCCGGGACTGACCGGCGCCGGGTGTTACACCAACGAAAACCTGTTCACGCTCACCACGCTACCGCGCCGACTTTGCATCATCGGCGGTGGTCCGATTGCGTGCGAGCTTGGCCAAGCGTTCGCGCGGTTCGGATCGCAAGTCACGATCGTCAGTCACAGTTCGCAACTCCTTCCGCGCGAAGAACCGGAGGCGACGCGGCTGTTGGAAATCGCCCTCCGATTTGACGGCGTGGACGTGCGGTTGAACACCAAGGTCGCAAAGGTTGAACACAATACGGTCGAGTTGTCCCCCGGTGAACGGCAGGAATTCGACGCCATTCTCGTCGCGGCCGGTCGGACACCGAACGTCGAACAACTGAACCTCGAAGCCGCTGGCGTAGCCTACGACCGGCAACGAGGAGTGTTAGTCAGCGACTCGCTGCGAACGTCCAACGATCGCATTTATGCTGCGGGGGATGTCTGTTCGGTCGGGTGGAAGTTCACCCACGCCGCCGACGCGATGGCCCGGCTGGTGCTACGCAACGCCCTGTTTCCCGGTCGCGGCAAAGTGTCTGCGCTCACGATCCCGTGGTGTACGTTCACCGACCCGGAAGTGGCGCGCGTTGGGCTTTCGGAACGAGAAGCCGCCGAACGCGGCGTGTTGGTGACCGTCCACCGTTTCGACCTGGGTGAACTCGACCGCGCTCACACCGACGGGACTGGCGGCTTCATTCAAGTGCTGGTGCATAAGGGGACGGATCGCATCGCCGGTGCCACAATCGCGGGACCGCACGCCGGGGAATTGATCGGCACGTTGTCGCTAGCCATGACCAACCGAATCGGCCTCAAAGGCATCGCCGCCACGGTCTTCCCGTACCCCACCCACACCGAAGCCCTCAAACGCATCGCCGACCAGTTCAACCGGACTCGCCTCACACCGTTCGTTGCGAACCTGTCCCGACTCTGGCTGAAATGGTCGCGGTAACTGGGGTGTTCATCATCGGGGCTTTACGGCACGGGCGTACTGGACGGGCAGCATGGCATTGGCCTTTTCGTCGCCGAGTTGCAGGGCGGCGTGGTAAGGCCAGTAGGGGTCGCGCAACTCTTCTCGGGCCAAAAGCACTAAATCGGCGTGTTGGTCTCGGATGGCGGCTTCGGCTTGTTGTGGTTCGGTAATCAGCCAACCCACGGCGGTCGGAATCCCCGCTTCTTTGCGGATACGGCTAGCAATCGGGATCATGAACCCCGGCCCCCACGGAACCTGCGAAATATCCGGGGTGATGAACCCGTGGCTCACGTCGAGTAGGTCGAGTCCAACCGCCTTCAAGCGGCGCACCAGTTCGATGGACTCTTCAACCGTCACGCCGCCTTCGACCCAGTCGGTGACGGACAGTCGGGCCGTGAGTGGGAAGCGCTCCGGCCAGACTTTGCGGACGGCGGCGAACGTCTCTAACAGAAAGCGAATCCGGTTGTCGAAGCTGCCGCCGTAACTGTCGGTCCGTCGGTTGGCGAGCGGCGAATAGAACTCGTGGGCAAGGTAGCCGTGCGCGAAGTGCAGTTCCAGCCACTCGTACCCAGCAGCCAACGCACGTTTCGCCGAAGTCACGAACGCTTGCTGAACCTGTGCGATGTCCTGAACCGTCATAGCATGAGGAACTTTTTGCAGATTCCCGCCGAACGCCACCGCTGACGGCGCGATGATGTCCCAACCGCCCTGTGTGGCGTCGATGTGATCGTCCCCCTCCCACGGTTTGTTGACGCTCGCTTTGCGACCGGCGTGGGCGAGTTGGATTCCCGGTACCGCGCCGTATTGCTTCAAGAAGTGCGCGATCTTGGCGAAGGGTTGCACGTGGTCATCCAGGTAGATGCCGCTATCGGCGGGGCTGATTCGCCCTTCCGGTGTCACCGCCGTTGCCTCGACCATGACCATGCCGGCGCCGCCCACGGCCCGCGAGCCGAGATGCACGAAGTGCCAATCGTTCGGGAAGCCGTTCTCCGACGAATACTGGCACATCGGCGAGACCGCCACGCGGTTCCGCAACACGACATCCTTCAACCGGAACTCTTCAAACAAGCTCGCCATGACGCTCCTTGATTTACAAAAGCAGGGACTATTCGTTCTCGTTCATTCCGAGACTATCCCGATCACTTATCTGTTTACCGTAAAACGCGGTGGGTGCTTACATGCAAATCCGTGGAGCGCATTGCACACTGTCTGGCAAATCTTTCTGGCGGATTTGTAGGTCGCGGTCGAGGAGTCTTG
>JAYSXU010000346.1:0-1571 GCA_043716965.1 Fimbriiglobus sp. | reverse complement strand
ACCGCATTTGGTGCCGTTGCTATTCCGCGCCACCGGGATGTTGTTGTCGAACCTGTTGCTGTTCGCGCCGCGCCGCAAAATCACGATGACACTCGAAGCGTTCCGTGCCGAGGATCGCCCGGCCCCCGATCGGTTCCTGCTCAACCCGTGGCTCGAAACGTGGTACAACGCCGACACCGCAGGCCAGCCGGAGCCGCCGACCTGGGTGCCATACCATTTCCTGTTCGGCCAGCGTGAGTACACCTTTCCACCGCCTGCCCAGCTCATCGAACACGATTTGTCGAAGGTGAAGCCGGAGACCAAGCAAGCTGTCGCCGAGATCCTTTCCGAAAAATTGAAGCGGGCGTTGACGGGGGCGGAGAACAGCGCGAACATGACCTACGGCCAGCTCGGCATCGACAGCCTCGACGGCATGGAACTGGCCCTACAAGTCGAACAGCGGTTCGGCTTCAGCGGCGACGAAGTGCCGACGTCCGTCGGTCAGCTCTGGGCGTTGGCGGAAGGATTGATCGAACACGCCCCCGCCAAACCGGCACCGCCCGAATGGTTTCGGGTCGCGGCGGGTTCACCGGACGTCGCAGTACTGGGCGAAACTTTCGGCGAAGCGTTCGTGAATCGCTGCATCGTGGATCGGAAGAATGTCGCGGCCGCCGACGACAGTTCCGGGGTGCTCACCTACGAAAAATTGTTCGTGGCCAGCCGGGCCATGGCCGAACGGTTCCGGCAATTTCCGGAACCGAATATCGGGCTACTCATGCCGGCATCGGTGGCCGGGGATTTGGCCCTCGTGGCGCTGCACCTCGCCGGCAAGCTGCCCGTGGTTTTGAACTGGACAACGGGGCCGAGTAACCTGGAACACGCTGTGAAACTCATGGACGTGAAGCGCGTCATCACGGCGAAGGCATTCATCGACCGGACGCAACTGGTGGTTCCCGGCGCCGAGTTTGTTCACTTGGAAGAGGTTCGCAAATCGATTGGCAAATTCGAACTGCTGACGACGCTGCTCACCCTGCGATGGTTCCCCGCACTGGCGGCCCGCACCGCCATGAAAGCGATTGTCCGCGATCCGCAAGCCCCGGCCGTGATCCTCTTCACCAGCGGTTCGGAAAAGGCCCCGAAAGCGGTACCGCTGACGCACGCCAATATCATCGCCAACATGCGTGCCGCCGTTCCGCGGTTGATGATTACCAAAAACGATAGCGTGCTCGGATTTCTGCCGCTTTTCCACAGTTTCGGTCACACCGTCAGCGGCCTGTTCCCGCTTTTTGGCGGTGTGAAGATCGTTCACCACCCGGATCCGACCGACGCGGCGGCGCTCGTCCGCAAGATCGCCGGTTACAAGCCGACGCTGACCGCGGGGACACCGTCGTTCATCCAGTTCATTTTGGATCGGGCCAAACCGGGGGAACTGGACTCGTTGCGGATCGTCGCGTTGGGTGCCGAACGCTGCCCGGACGCCGTGTTTGAGAAAGGATTGAAACTCGCCCCGAGTGCCAAGTTGATCGAGGGGTACGGCATCACCGAATGCTCGCCGATTGTGTCGTTCAACCCGCTGAACGCTCCGAAACGGG
>JAYSXU010000345.1:0-4636 GCA_043716965.1 Fimbriiglobus sp. | reverse complement strand
GTGTCGTTTCAAGTTTTGGAAGCGTCGGACGGCGTCGGCGGGCGGGTACGAACGGACATCGTCGAGGGGTTTCGACTGGATCGCGGGTTTCAACTTTATTTGCCGTCGTACCCCGAAGGCAAGCGGGTGTTAGACTACGACGCACTCGATTTGAAGCACTTCACACCGGGTGCGCTGGTTTGGCATCGGGGGCGATTTCATCGCGTGGCCGACCCGCGTGTCGAACCGATCACCGCGATCAAGTCCGTGTTCAACCCCGTCGGCACTGTCCGGGATAAGTTGCGTCTCGCGGCGTTCAAGTGGAAGCTCGACGCCGGGTCGTTGGAGACGCAGTCCGCGACGCCAGAACAACCGACGATTGACCTGCTGCGGAACGTCGGCGGGTTTAGTGATTCGCTGATTGACCGGCTGTTTCAACCGTTCCTGGGTGGGGTGTTTCTCGAACCGCAGTTGGCAACGTCCAGCCGGTTTTTTCGGTTCGTGTTCCGGCAGTTCGCCGCCGGGCCGGGCGCGGTTCCGGCCAACGGGATGCAGCAAATCCCCGAGCAAATCGCCGCCCACCTGCCGACCGGCAGTGTGCGACTTCATGCCAAGGTGACGGCGATCGAACCCGGTACCGTCCGGTTGGAGACAGGGGAATCGGTGCCGGCTCGTGGCGTCGTCGTCGCAACGGAAAGTCACGTCGCGGCCAGTTTGACGAACAACGCGATCGTCGATCCAGGGTGGAAGGGCACCGTCACGCTCTACTACGCCGCCAATGAATCGCCGGTGAAGGAACCGATCTTGATGTTGGACGGCGACCGCAGTGGGCCGGTTAACAACGTCGTCGTGATGTCCGAAGTGTCGCCCGTCTACGCACCACCGGGGCAAGCGTTGATCGCCGTTTCGGTCCTCGGCATTCCCACGCACGATGATGCTGAATTAGACGCTGCGGTGCGGCAACAACTCACGCTTTGGTTCGGTGCCAGCGTGGCCGCGTGGCGACACTTGCGAAGCTATCGCATTCCCAACGCGCTCCCGGACCAAACCGCCGGCAAGCTCGACCCCTGGCAACGCCCGGTTCGGCTCCACCCCGGCCTGTACGTGTGCGGTGACCACCGCGACAACGCCTCGATTGACGGCGCAATGGCATCCGGGTTCCGCGCCGCGCAGGCGGTCATGGAAGACTTAGCCGAAAAGCGTGTCCAAGACTAATTCCGACAACGAACGGACGCGGTTCGGCACGGTGAGGTGTTGATTGTGGGGGTCGAGCAACAGCGGCGACAGCCCACTGTCACGGGCGCCGTGGTAGTCGATGTGCAGATCGTCACCTACGTACAAGATTTGGTGGGCCGGGCAGTTGGCTGCGTCGAGGATTCGAGTGAAGAAACGGCGCTTGGGCTTGCGGTAGCCGATTTGGGAACTAATGAGGATATGCGGCCGCAACCGTGCCAACTCAGGGCGACCGGCCAAAACTTGTTCCAACCGTGAATCGTAGTTCGACGCCAAGCCGAGCACGTAACCGCGTTGATGCAGCTCGTCCAGAACATCTGCAAATCCGGTTGGCACTTCCCACGCTTCGGGTTGGGCGAAGTGGTGATAGAGCATCTCGAAACAGCCGTCGGGGGCGTCGGGAAGCGTTTCACGAACGATCGCGCGCCAACGGTCTTGCTCGCGGGCTTCGCTTGTGACCCACCCGTTGGCAGCGTCAGTTGCTTCTTCCCGTTGGTACGCCTCGCGGAATCGTTGCAAAATCAGCTTGGGTTCGGCGGGCAAGCCGAAATGGGCAGCGGCTTCGGCGTAGACGGTCGGCGCGCCGCGAACGGGGTGCAGCACCGTGCCAACGGCGTCGAAAAACACGGCACGGTTCGTACTGGAAATCACTGCCATCACAAACGCCGACCGGGGACGATGCTTTCACGGGGTCGGCCCGGTGCGGGGCCGCCGATTTGCATTTTCATTGTTGTGACCGGCTTGGGCACGTCCGGTTGCTTGGCCACTTCGCGGGCGGCTTTGGCTGCCGTTGCGACTTTCAGTAAGTGCAACCCGCCTCGGAAAACCGTGAAGCCGATGAACGCCAAGATCACCGCTTCCACGACCCGTTGAGGCAGCAGGAATACGAAGTAACAAACCGCGAACGCCGCGACACCGATCCCGAGCAAAACCCAGCCGACGGCCTCACGAATCCAAACGCTCATAACCCACCTCAAAATATCGCATAAATCAGGACACTGCCAAACAGCAGCGCCAATAAAAACAGGGCAATAAAGACGGCCACCACGACCAGTGTCCCCGGCCCTTGTTCGGGGTTGCGGCCACTCACGGCGTGAAACGTTCCTTGGCCCCAAGCACGCCATTTTTCTTGCCGGCTCAGTTCGCTCCGGGTCTCGCGCCAGGCGGTGTCCAGCAAGTACATCTTGGCGTGGTCCACCCGCATTCGCTGAAGGCCCCGGTACCAAAACACGAACCAGATTGCCAAGCCGACGCTGCCCACCAGACCGATCAGGAACAAGAAGCGATTCACGCTGGCCCAGTCGGATTTATCTTGTAAGTTTGCCGAATCCGGACTCACAAACTTGATCGGCGGATAGGCGGAAATATCGACCACGACGAGTGACACCACGAACCACGTTGCTTGAGCGAGCAGGACACACGCGGTGACGACAAAAAACAGCCGGTAAAGCTCGTCCGTATTGACGCTTCGTGTGTTGCGGCGAATCGGGCGATCCGTGGCCTTTTGCTTGATGGGCAGACGGTCCGACGGCACCGCCTGAACCGTGAGGCTGAACAAGCGAAATTGGCACACGAAGTAAACCACCGTCGCGCCGAGCAACAGGAAATCGTGCATCCGAAACGGTACGGCTGTGGTGACGTTACTTTTATCCAATTGAAACGGGAGGCCACTCGGGAAGAGCTGCAAGTACGTCAACGTCAGCAAGAAAACCCCCGGCATTGCGGTCCAGCGCATGAAGAGACCGAGCAAGGCGGGGATGATGCCGATCAAGACGAGCAGGTTCCCGGACGCATTTCGCATCAATACTAGGACCACGACCAGCAACGCCGACAGCGCAATAAACAGGTAGTTCCGAACCGCGTCGTCTTCAGGTTCTTCAACCACAGGTGCGGCAACACTCATCGGCGAATCCTCGCGCCGCGAAGTTGATCGAGGCGTTCCAACACCAGTCGCACCGGGTCACCGGAATCGACCCGCACCACAGTGGCGCCCGCTTTCGCCAAGGCCGATCGCAGCGCGGCAAAGTTGCGGTGGTACCGGGCAATCAACACGGACTGAACCACGGTGGCGATTTTGGCATCGTCCTGTGTGGCTTTCGGGGCTTGGGCGTTCGGCGCGGGTACGTCCGGTGGCCACGGCAAAATCACTAGCACTTGATGGTGTCGCGCACGGGCGACTTTAGCGGCGTTCACCAGCGGCTGAATGTCCACACCCAGTTCGAGCAGGTCGGCCAGGATGATGTATAGCTCGTTGTCGCGCGCACGACCGACGCTTTGCGTCAGGGCGTTGGCCAGGATGACGACCTTCTCCGGGTTGCGGAAACGGTACGCGCCGTCGCGGTCAAACATCACGAGTGGTAGCCGGGTTTGGTGGTGTTGGAGGAACGCCGTAGTGCGTTTGGCGAACGCGACATCATCATTTCGCAGCCGTTCAATGGCCGCCGGGCCGGCATCATCCAACACGGCAAACAGGGCACAGAGTTGCTTGCGCCGGCTGGTCCGACCGGCACGGGGTGGTAACATTCCGCGAATGCCGTGAACGAGCCACACCCACCAAGCCAGCACGCCGGGCAGCACGGCAAACGCGGCCATCAACATCCAGGTTTTTCCGGAGGGGGCAAAAATGCTGGCGATGTTGGCCATTGTTTCGAGAACGCCCCGAAATGCGAACAGCAACGGGGCCAGCAACAGGGCCATCATGAGCCAGAGCCACCGGCTATCGACAATCGGCAACCAAAATAGCCCCAGTGGCCGGGAGTTGATTTCACGCCGCAGCAAATCGGGGTACAGTTCCTGAGCAATTGGGTGCGAATACCGCGCCAGCAGATCGGCATCGGTTTGTAACGGGTCGGGTAACTCGGCAGCGGCGTGCGTGAACTTGCGAAGCATCTGGATGATGTGCAATTTCGTCCGGGCCGGTTTCAACACATCGGCAGTCTTCTCGTCGAAAATCGTTAGCCCGACCAAGTCGCGGTTGGCGGTGGCGGCCTGGGCGATTGCGGCCCCGATCTCGACGTGGCGAATGACCGGCGTCTGGCCGGGCATTCCCACGCGGGCGCCGTTCGAGGCGTCCAGGAACAGCACGCAGCGGACGGGGACATCGCTTTCAATTTCTTTGACGATGATTTTGTCACGCCGGGCGGACGGCTTCCAAGCGATCATCTTGGGCGGGTCACCGGGGCGATATTCGCGCAAGTCCAGGAGTTCGTCACCACTGCCAGGTCGCCGCAATCGGTGAACGCCGGGCGGGGGCAACGTGTTGAACCGCTTGTGGGTCCGTTGCCGCCCTTCCTCATCGGTCAGTGGTGGCAAGATGAGGAACGATTCGGGCAGCCGCAGGAAGATCCGGCGATAAAAGAACCCGGCCAGATCGGCGACCCGCACTGTGACCCCTTCAAACCGTAACACCCCTGGGGCGTCCGCT
>JAYSXU010000344.1:0-4637 GCA_043716965.1 Fimbriiglobus sp. | reverse complement strand
GCTTGCAAGTGGAACAAGTGGACCTTGCCAACCCCAAACGAAACCGACTTATGGGGCGCAGCGATCCGACACGTATTACAATCGAAAGCCCTTGGGACGTTGTGGAAGAGCTGATAGAATTAGATGATGTTGTCTATCCACTTCCCGGACTTTATCTCTTTAGTTTGATGGAATCCGGCCAAGAAGTACCCGGTGGTACAATGTACATAAGGGTCATGCCAGGAGACATCGAACGAACCCGAATTTACACGCGGACTCTTCGTCACGAAGAAAAAGACTCGGCCCGCGATCAAAACTCGACTCCACATACCCGCACTGCGGTTGGAGGTCCACGCACAACTTAGTGTGACTGGACAACACTTGCAACAACTTACCGCGACGCTGATCCGGAAACTGGTGGACGCCGCGCCAGAACAGAATTTGGTTTGTGATACTCAACGAAGTAATTTGGCACACGATTCCGAGGGAAAAGTGTTTGCTGTTATCGTCCTAGTTCCACAAACGCCATTCACTGACATCGACGAGGTGTACCAAGAACTCAGTGAATTAGCCCGCAAGACGGCAGCAGATCTCAACGTCGAAGTCGTGGATTCCCGAGAGCAAGTCACACACTAACCACAGCAGAAACAGATCAGGTCTTCTGCTCACTTCGTCGTTCACCCAGTCCTCTTCGGTCGGGCTTGGATGTCGAAGAGGCCGAAGATTTCGCCTTCGGTGAGGCCGATGTCGGGTTTGTCGGCTTGGGAGAGCAGGTCGTTGAAGACTTTGCGTTTCGCTTCCAGGATCGACGCGATGCGTTTCTCGATGGTGTCTTCCGTGAGGAACCGGGTCACCGTGACGGGGTGCTTTTGGCCGATGCGGTGGGCGCGGTTGATGGCTTGGTCTTCCACGGCGGGGTTCCACCAGCGGTCGAACAGGAACACGTAGTTCGTGAACTGCAAGTTCAGCCCGACGCTACCGGTGCCGTAGGTCATCAGCAGGACGTGCTTGTCGGGGTCTTCCTTGAAGTGATCTAAAACCGTTGTGCGATCCTTCTGGGGAATGCGGCCGTGGTATTGCAACGGTCCAAAGCGATCCAGCGCTTTCGCTAGCACCTCTAGGGGTTCAACCCACTGGCTAAAGATGATGGCCTTGCGTCCGCTTTCGGCCACTTCTTCCATGTCGTGGAGCAGTTGTTCGAGTTTTGCACTTTCGCCGGTGAGTGGGTCGAAGTTGCAAATCTGTTTCAGCCGTAACACCAGTTGAAAAACGTGCTGCACCGTGATGGTGCCGCCGAGTTCGTTCAGGTGAACGACGCCGTCGTTCTCCGCCCGGTCGTAGGCGTGCCGTTGGGCGGGGGTGAGTTCGACTTCGACATCCTTCATCATCTTCGGCGGCATGTCGGACATGACATCGTCCTTCGTCCGCCGCAGGATGCAATCGCGGGTTAAGCCTGCGAGTTGTTTCGTCGGCGTGTCGGCGGGGACGAGTCCGGGGTCAACGAACGAGAAGATGTTGATGAGGTCATCCGCGTGGTTTTCAATCGGCGTGCCGGTGAGTGCCCAACTTTTCGTCCGGCGGATCGAGCACACCGCTTCGGCAGTCTTCGAGCTTTTATTCTTGATGCGTTGGGCTTCGTCAATGATCACGACATCGAAGTATGTGCGTGGGTCAGCGGCGATGTCCGCGTCTCGGGTGAGGGCTTCGTAATTGATCAGTTTCAACGGGCAATTCGAGGTAAACCACGTGGACCGGCGCAAATCGGGGTCTTGCGGAAAGACCTCAAACGGCAGATCGGGTGCCCAGAGTTTCAGCTCACGCGCCCAGTTGTGGATGAGCGGTTTCGGTGCGACTAACAATGCCGATTTGATCTCGCCCATGTGAAAGAGCAACCGCATCGCCAGGATCGACTGGGCGGTTTTTCCCAACCCCATTTCATCGGCCAACAACGCGGAGTGGCGCGGCAACAAAAACGCGATGCCTTCGAGTTGGTACGGGAACGGCTCGAACGGCAGTTCGAGTTGCCGACCGTTGAACAGGTCGTTCAGCGGTGGTTGCAGCAAGTAGAGCAACCGATCTTTCATCAACACGGTGTTCGCCGTCGGCTTCGCCCGGATCGGCTTTTTCCGGGCCGCTTCACGCTCCGCATCCGGTAATTGTGGCACGTCGATGACTTCGCGGCCATCAGGCTTTCTGTCTGATGTCGATCTGGCCAGTGCAGGACGGTCGAGTTCGGGCGGCGGGGACGGGAACTTCCACCCTTCGGTGCTGATCGCAAAGTCCAACTTGCCTACCGTCCGCACCCACGGCGCCTGGGTCAACAAACGGGCTTCCTTCACCCCCACGCCAAGCGGCGAATCGAACCGCGACAGCGACAACGTGTCCGACGTGAAAGCGAGGTCGATGTGCGTGTCTTCGATCCCATCGTGAACCACTGCCGCCTCATCCACGTTCGGGAAAAGGGGCAACGGTTCCCAGCGGGATAGCCCGTTCAGTTGGTTCGTGATCGCGTTTTGCATGATCCGTATTCCTTACGCCGCGCGGCTGGTCACACCCATCTTGCGGGCTTCACTCATCGCTTCTCGGATGCGGGTGAACGGTTCGATCAGATCGACTGCGGGGTCCACTTGCTCCAGCCGCTCTTCGATAATCGAACGGTCGCCGGCAAACTTCGCTGCATATTTCAAGAACAGCGTCGCCCGGTCCGTTTCCAGTGTCTCCAACTCCACGTCCGGTTCCGACGGCGCGATCGTCAGCGTCGGGATGCCCAACCGGGTTCGGATCGCCAGCGACGGCAGGCTATCGGTAATCAGCAGCGTCGGTTGCGTGACAGTTTTCTCGATCAGGGTTTTGCCAATTAAGTCCGCGTGTAAATACTCCATCAACGTCGGCCCGTACAAAATCTGCTGCACACGGTTCGGCTGCACGGCGGTGCTAATGCGGAACTCCAGGGGCCGCCCCCAGGCATTGGTGACCAAGTACCCGCCGAAGATTCCGGAACTGTCCTGCACAATTGAGAGAAAGCCCACCACAACGCCGGCGGTCGCGGATTGAGGAACGACGGTCGGCATCGGGGCAGACGGAGGCGTGTCAATCACGGTGGAGGATCTCATCAGGTCAAGGAAGCAACGCCAAGGCCACCCGGCACCCGGCGAGTTCCAGTATCCTCCACAATCGACGGAACGACATCGGGCATTCACACTGATGAGACGCGGATTGCCAACAACCCCCATGCGCATCAGCGGCAGGTGGTATCAATTGCCTAGATTGCCAATACGGCCCAGATTTCAGTGCGAACGCTGAAGGGGGAGCTGTGTTGGTGATCGTTGGGGCAGTCAAAGGCCAACGACATGGCACGGCTTTGGATCACTTCTTCGCCGCCTGTATACACAGCTTCTTCATCGCTTCGCCCAACGCATCGCCGACGAGGAAGTAGGTTTCGGCGTTGCCGAACTCGTGGTGGCCGGGGCCGGGGTGGGGAGATTCGTTCGGCGAGTGGACGAAGCCGTGGGTCTCGACGAATGCGCCCGTTCCCCGGAACTCGGGTCGCAGACATGACCTCAAGCTAATGGCTGCGATCCCTTCGGGATAAAGCAGCCTAGTATTGCATTCTGATAGAACCTAGTGATCGCAAACTTGAGCGAAAATCGGTGGAATCGGCGGTTCACTTTGCTACTGCGTCCGGTTGTTGGGGTTGTTGCAGTTTCGATTGTTGCGCCGGTTGGGGGTAGCGCCCTTGCTATCCGGACAGGTCTTCTTTCCGTTCTGGCGTTCGCAACGGGTACCCAAAGTGGCGATGTAGTTGGTACCACGATGAGCAAGATGCCTCTCGGGTATATTCCCCGGTTCATGGAGGAACTGTTGTGAAACTGCGTTCGCTCTGCCCAATGGCAGTCGCCCTCGGGGTGTGGGTTGGTGGTTCCGCCCAAGCCGCCGACAAGGCCAAGACCCCTGTGAAAGTCCCGGTCGAGGCGAAGGAATCGTCTAAGACCCCTATCAAGCAAGTCTCGGCAGTGAAGCCACTGGAGACGACGGTTGACCAGAATCAAAAGCTTGCGGAAGCGGTGGCGGCGAGACTGTCCGCTTCGACGATTTCCGAAGGTGCTGACGTCAGCATTGTGACCGAATCGGGCACGGTGACGATTTCCGGCTCGGTCCGAGAAGCCCAACAAAAGAACGCGATTCTGCAAGAAATCCGCGTGGTTCCTGGCGTGTTGTTGGTTCGTGACGGCCTCGTGGTCGGCTCAATGGTTCGGCAAGCCCAGGCCGGCGGCCCGATTGCGGGTATGCCCCCTGTTACCGCGATGCCGGGTGCCTCCGGCCCTTACGTGGAACCGGCACCGTTGGGTGCGCCCGGCGCGGGCATGGGTGATGGCGCCGCGCCGCCACTGCCCCCCTATGCTTGGCCGACCTACGCGCCGCACAACAACGCGAGCCGCATCGGGTACCCGACGGCGTACCCGTACAACGCCTACCCGTTCATCGGCCCGTTCTACCCGTTCCCGAAAGTGCCACTCGGCTGGCGCTCGGTCACGATGACGTGGGAAGATGGCCACTGGTGGTACGGCCGCACGTCCGCCCCGCACGACTACTGGCGTGTGCGGTTCTGGTAAGCAATTGCCGTAATCGCAAACGACCCCAGCCCGCAGGCTTGCCTG
>JAYSXU010000343.1:0-4640 GCA_043716965.1 Fimbriiglobus sp. | reverse complement strand
CCCGTCGCGGGGAAGGAACGTCTTCGCGGGTTGGGCGGGTATCGCGGGGCCTGCCGGCTGGCGGCGGCGTGCCCCGAGACGCCGGTGGTGACCGTCGCAGATCGCGAGGCCGACAGCGACGATCTTTTCGTGGAAGCGCAGAGCGTGGAGGGTCCGCGCGCGAAGTTTTTGATTCGGGCCGAGCCGGTGCGTCGCACGCCCCAACTGGATCCGCAGGCGGGTCCGGGTGCGTATCGGACAGTCCTCGCGGAGGTAGCGGCGTCGTTCCGGATCGCGGAGAACGTCATCGCCTCCGGGCCAAACCAAGATGTGTGTAAATGACAGGCTGAGTGCTCCCAGGCTTTCCGCCTGAAATCCGGGAACTGTGTACAACCTTCCACCAATAAATGTGACGCTCGCCCTTCAACTCAGAAAGTCCTGCGAATTGCGACCAATTTGAGGCGAAACAGATACAACGTGATCGCTTCGTCTAAAATGAGGGTTTACCGACCTCACAATCATTACCCTCTGCCAAGGCTCGCCATGTTGCCGTTCACGGTGTTTGACCAAGCCCTTCCGTATGCCGATTTCTTGACTCAATTCGGCACCCCGTCCGACCGGGAACGGTGGGATCGGAGTCGGAGTGCAATAATTCTTACCCCGGAACAGCAAAAGTTATTGGGAAGTTTCACCCGACAATTACAGGTACTGGTGCTGGCCGGCGCGTGGTGCGGGGATTGCTCGGGGCAGTGCCCGGCGTTCGAGCGGTTTGCCGAAGTCGCGCCGGTGTTGAAGGTTCGATACTTGGACCGCGATGCCTACCCGGCTGTCCAGCAAGAACTGCAAATAAACGGCGGAAACCGCGTTCCGGTTGTGGTTTTCTTCAGTGAAGACGGCCACGAGATTTCCCGCTACGGCGAACGCCCCCTAACTGTCTATCGCAAGTTGGTCAGTGGGCTGAATCCGTTGGTACCAGCGCTGACCGCAGGTGACTACCAGGCCGCCGTGATTGCCGATTGGTTGCGAGAATTTGAACGATCCCAGTGGATCGTTCGGTTGTCCCCACGGCTTCGCCGTTTGCATCAGGACTGATCGTACCTTAAGTTAACTGGTATTGGGCAGAACGCATTTTGACGTGTTGAGCGTAATTGTCTTCCCCGTGGTTCATGATCCGAGGCTCTGTTCATGTTCTCGTATTCGTGCCCATTCTGTTCGCAACGCTTATTGGCACAACCGGACCGCATCGGCCAACGGACGATCTGTCCGAAGTGTTTGCGGCCGATTGTCATCCCGACTGAAAGCGTTGCTGAAACCGAAAGCCCTTACGTGGACCACGGCTTCGAGATGCCATCAACTGGCGTTGATGTGGAACATTCTTTAAGCTCGTTCGCACCAATCACGCCCCCGCCCCAAGAAATACCTCGGCGGCCCCAACCCGTACCTCAGCCCCAACCGCAGCCCCAGCCCAGAGCGGTCCCACGGGCAGCGCCGGCACCGGCGCCGACACCGACACCCCGCCGATCCATTGCGGCTCAGCCGCGCAACGACGTCGGTCGTGTGATGCTGCATCACCCCACGGGGTTTGCGTCGGTTGACATCGCGGCGGAATTGACAGCGGCGTTGACGATGCGAATGAAGCCGCCGCCCGACCCACCGGCGGATCTGAATTTGTCCACCGGCGGGTGGTTGCTGATGTCCGTCGTCGGTGCCTTCACGTGGCTTGTGGCGATTTTTTCAGACGAACGATTGCTACCCTTCGTCGCAGTGCTTGGCACTTTCCTGTTGGCATTCGGCTATTTCTGGGCGGCCTATCTTGCGGGGCTGCACAACTGGGTGCGTGGCATCGTGACACTGTTGCCGCCGGTTGCACTGTGGCGCATCTGCCTGCCGTTCGGGGATAACGGCTACCGACCGTTGCGGTTTGTGCTGACAGGCGCGTTGTTTCTCGCGCTCTATTGGGTGGGCCCGCTGGCCAGTGCGGCACTGCAACCCATGTGGGCGATGTTGGAAATCGCCCACCCGGAGCGATCGAACACGGTCGTGATTTCCCCAGCGGATCGGCTTAAAACCGCTGTTCAGAGTAATCAGCCCGAGAACGTCATCAGCTTGCTCGCCGATTTCGCCTCGCCGGATTTAATCGCGGCAACTTCGGCGGACGAAAAGACGGCACTGGTCGCGGAAATCAAAAAGCTAACTCGCACGGATGAGACCGACCGCTACGAGGTCCGGGTGACCGCGATTAACACGCTGGCGATGTGGTCTCCGAAGGATACCCGCTTGGCGGTGTTGGGCGCGCTGCGAAGCAGTGAATCGGTGGAACGCAAAAACGCCTTGAAATTGGCCGCCCAATGGCCGGACCTCGAAATGGCCCGCGCCGTCGCGGATCGGTTATCGAACCGCTCCGAGGAAACTCAGGCCAAAGAAATGCTGCTACTGATGCCGCCCTCAACTGTCGAAGCCGCGTTGCTTCCCCTGCTGAAATCCGACGACCAGATTTTCGTGCTCACCGTCGCGGAGCTACTCGTGAATATCGGCGCGGCGGATTCGATTCAGGTGTTGACCGCGATGGGTAAAACCTTTCCGAACACGACCATCCGCGACGAGATGACCCGCCACGCCGAAAGCATCCGTAGTCGCCTCACGGGTACGAAACCGAAGCCGTAATCACAACGCCGCGCGGCGTCCGGGCTTCACCGCCTGGACGTTGTGCTTTTCGGCGCACCCGCCTGCGGTGGGCAGCATCTTGTTCGGGCTACATCGGTTCGACGGGTTGAAGGCGGTTCGCAGTCGGACGAAGAATGACAAGTCGTCTTCTGTGAACAGCTTCGCCATGAAGTCGAGTTTCTCGACGCCGATGCCGTGTTCACCCGTCACACTGCCACCTAACCGGATGCACTCTTCGAGAATCTCCGCACTGGCCGCTAGCACTTTTTGCACCTGCACCGGGTCGCGTTCATCGAACATCAGAATCGGGTGAATGTTGCCGTCGCCCGCGTGAAAGACGTTGGCAATCACCACGCCGTACTTGAGACTTGTGGCTTGAATGAACTTCATGATTTGCGGCAGCTTGGTTCTGGGAACGACGCCGTCTTGGGTGCAATAACTCGGGTAGCCCAACCGGCCAATGGTGCCGAACGCTTGCTTGCGGGCTTTCCACAGGGCGAGCCGTTCGGCTTCCGTGTTGGCTTTGCGAACTTCACGGGCGTTGCACTTCAACGCGATCGCTTCGATGCGGTCGGCTTCATCTTGCAACCCGGCACTCATCCCATCGACTTCCATAATCAACACCGCTGCGGCATCTAAGGGGAAGCCGAATTTGAAGGCCGCTTCGACCGCACCGAGAATCGTCTGGTCCAACAATTCCAACGCGGCGGGCACGATCCCGGCCCCGATGATGTCGCTAATGGTGTTGGTCGCGTCGTCGATCGACCCGAAGACACCGAGTAATGTGCGGTACGCTTCCGGGTTGCGGGTAATCCGGACCCAGGCTTTGGTCACGATGCCGAAGGTGCCTTCACTGCCGACAATCGCCCCCGTCAGGTCGTACCCCGGTCCGTCCTCACACGGCCCACCCGTCACCAAAACGCGACCGTCCGGCAGGACCATTTCGACGCCGAGAATGTGGTTGACCGTGACGCCGTACTTCAACGTGTGCGGCCCGCCGGAGTTCGTCGCCACATTACCGCCGATGGTGCAGGCGCCCTGCGAACTCGGGTCCGGGGCGTAGTGGTAGCCGTGCGGCTTGAGGATGTTCGTCAGCCACACGTTGACCACGCCCGCTTCGACAATTGCGTAGCGATCGCGGACGTTCACTTCGAGAATCTTCTTCATCCGCGCCATGCCGATCATCACCCCACCGCCCACCGGCACGCACCCGCCGGCCAAGCTCGTTCCCGCCCCGCGCGCCATGAACGGAATATCGAGTTCGTTGCACACTTTGACGATCTGCACGACCTGTTCCGTGGTGACCGGGAACACCACCACGTCCGGCTTGTTCTTCTCCACCGTGAAGCCGTCGCACTCGTACACCGCTAAATCCGCCCGCGTCGTCAGCACCCCCTCCGCCCCGACAATGGCCCGCATCCGGTCAATGATGGTGGGGACTTTGCTCGCCTCCACACGTGGGAGATCCTGGGCGTGGCCGAAAGTCGTTGCGGTGGCAGTGGCTGTGGACATATCACGGAGTTCCGATTCGGGTGCGGGTGGAGGTATTTTATAGCGAAATTGTGACGCGGTCACGCCAGCGGTTCAACCGTCACGCCGAGGGGTTGGGCTTTGGGGTTCGTGGGGTCGGCACCGCAACTGTGGATTTGGTCGGCCTTCAATTCCGCAACTTCGAGGGCACCCGTCCACGCCACCGCCTGCCCGGTTTCATGGGCTTCGACCATAATTTGAAAGCACTTTTCCAGCGTATACCCGAACACCTTTTGCAGCACGAACACCACGAACGGCATGGTGTTCGCATCGTCGTTGTGCAGCACCACCGCATACGGCGGTTGCCGCTGCGTTCGGGTTACGGTATCGGTTTCGACATCAGGTATTGCTGTTGTGGCCATGCCGAATTTTAGCACCATCACAACGCGGCGCGAACCCGGTTTGGGTTGCAGATTGTGTTTATCCTTCCCGGCGAATCGGCGACGTCAGTCGCCTGGGTGGGCTGC